>DASVDQ010000001.1 GCA_036381035.1 Trueperaceae bacterium
GTCATTATGGAGAATCCGCTTCTAGCTGCAAATGTCGAGCATAGTTGACACGCACTTCTGGTGGTGGCCTAAAGCAAGTATTGCCACCGACCGACTTCAGAACTGAATGTAGTAGTTCAAACACCTGCTTCGTCGATCTCCGGCGAGTGTCGAGCCCTGTAGAAGACTTCTTGAAACATTTGTTGGGCTCTATTCGGTTGGTCCTGGGTTTCGTAGAAGCTCGCTTCTCGAATGGGCGAGAGTCTTGGCCGCTCGGCGGGGGTGCGGGTTTAATGGGACGTGAACCGGCAACTCTCACCAGCGAATCGACATTGGCATGTACTCTGGATGTAGGTTAATTCGGTTCGTTCGTTACTACCGCTGGTGAAGCTACCGGCGGGAAAATGTTTCTGACTCTTACGCCGCTTGCTGATTCGCGTCGTCAGGGAGCCGATGTTTGCCCATGTCAGGTGCTTTCATCGTTCGTCCAAACCCTTTCGGCCGGATTCCAGCTTCCCCTCATGGCGCCGCTCAGGATCGGCCCGATGAAGGCGTTGATGTCTTTCATCAGGTCGGGGAAGCTTTCGGGGGAGGTCTGGCGGATGCGCTTCAGGAAGGCGCTCCACTGGGCTTGTCGCCCCGGGTCGGCCGAGAACGCGGGATGGAAGAGGCGGTGCGCATCGGGGATGGGCGTTCCTCTCCGCGTGAAGGTCGCTTCGACCGCCATGTAGAGGTCGTGGGCTTCGAAGGCCTGGCTGGTGGCGAGATGGTGGATGTCGTAGAAGTCCTTGTAGCGGGAGTTGACCTCGTAGAGGACGGTGGCGGCCTGGAGTTTCTCGGCGATGACGGTTTCGAGGGAGTAGGCGAGGACGTTGGGCAGCGGGGTGTCGAGGAGCGTCGGGTAGTCGAGAGCGGTGGGCCCTGTGGGAAGGGCGTCGCCGAAGCCGACGTCGATGCGGAGCCGCTCTCTGGCCGAGCCGAGGTAGGCGGTCAGTTCGATCCTCACGCCGCCGTATTCGGTGGCGGTGCGGTTCTCTTCACCTCGGATAGTGGTGGGGTCGAAGTGGACGCCGTCGGGCAGGTCGATGCTCGCGATGTCATGCACCATCTGCACGGTGTGGGCGACCTCGGCTGGCGTCGCCCGGCCCAGGAAGTCGATGTCTCGGGTGGGGCGTGAGGCGAGCCCGTAGTTGCCGTACAGGAAGAGGCCGCCCTTGAGGATAAGCCGGTCGCGGTGTCTGCTGTGCGCGAGGCGCGCCAGCCACCTCTCTTGCACGTAGAGCAGTTGCAGGCGGTTGTAGTCGACGCCTTGGTCGCGTGCGAGGTTCCTCAGGCGCTGCCGCACGGAGGCGGCCAGGTTGGCCTTCATATGAGCGCCTCGAGGTAGGTGCGCATCTGGCCGTGCACGCGGCGTACGCGCGCCGCCTCCATCACCTCGGCGGGGTTGGGCCTAGGCTTCGATCTGCGCATGTAGGTCTGGAGGGCTTCCAGGAAGAGGTCGTTGCCGAGCTCGTTGCGGTAGTAGAGCAGGTCGGCGAGGGTCTTCTCGGGAGAGTAGACCTTGAGAGCT
This sequence comes from Trueperaceae bacterium, assembly GCA_036381035.1. Lineage (NCBI taxonomy): Bacteria > Thermotogati > Deinococcota > Deinococci > Trueperales > Trueperaceae > Trueperaceae bacterium. The sequence continues at coordinate 1,550 of DASVDQ010000001.1, forward strand.
GTAGGGCCGGCGGGGTGCTCCTCGATCCCGTAATGGTAGACGCGTTCGGTGAAGTAGTAGAAGCGCACGGGCGGGTAGTCGATGGGCGGTGTGCGGGCCTTGTTGGGGATGGCGAGGTCGACCTCTGCCGGCACGATCGTGCTGAGCTCGTGGAAGGAGAGGGCGCTGCGGAGGCAGATGACGCCTTTGGGGATGCGGAGCGCCAGCTCGACGTACGTCTCGTTCGTCAGTGCTGGGGCGGTAGTGTCGCGGTAGACGCCGCGCTGGACCCGCTCGGCGCGGCCCTGCTCCACCCAGGCCGAGAGCAGGTGCGGGTCGATGCCGGCGTCGACCACCTGCTGGCGCCGCAGGTAGCCGTGGTGCTTCTTGAAGAGCCGCTCGAGGCGGGTGGCGGGGGTGTGCTGGTCAGGGGCTTCCATGTAGTGTAGGTACCTTAGCACGGAGCACCGACGGTTTGTGGACCCGGCAGGACGGCTTCGGTCTGGTGTAACAGCGAGGCTTAGCCCTGTAGTCTTACGGGTATGTTCGAAGTGGGCAGTTCTAGGTTTCGTAGAGGGGGCGTACCTCACGCAATCGCCGTTCTGGCCTCGACTCTTGGAGTCGTCAAAACAATCGGCAAGACGCGGCTCAGAACGAGTCGTGCCGCTGGTGCAAGGAACTGCGTCCCCAACGGAGCCCGGTTTCAAAACAATCGACCGCTACTACCGCTGGTGAGGCGGCCCGGTCTCCGCGCACCCGGGGCCGCTCGCGCCGGCCGCTAGGCGTTACGGTGCAGGCGCTTGCGGATGAGCCGGATCTGCCCGCGGTGGTTCAGCTCGTCCTCCATGACGTGGAACCACTTCCAGTGGTTGTTGGCTACCGAGTCGTCCCACCAGTCGCTTGTCTCAGCGAGCCAAGCGTCGTCGCGCAGCGCGAGTTGCTCGAGGGTGAAGGCCCGCACGCGCTGTAGCCGGTCGAGGTAGTAGTCAAGCGGTCGGCCGCGCAGGCGCTGGCGGCCCTCGGGGCCCAGTTCCATCCCGACGTAGCTGTGGTCCCACTCGGTGCCTGGAGGGCAGACGCCGAAGGTGTCTCGTTAGTAGTACTCCTCGATGGCCGCCATGTGCTCGAGGAGCATGGCGATGCTGTTGGCGTCGTCGTCTAGCAGGAAGTCCAGCTGCGCCTGGGTGAGGCCCCTTACGGCCATGAGGGTCGTGGCGCGCGTGTAGGCGAGCATGCTGACGAGGTGGCCGATGGCAGGCGAGTAGCCCGCCCTGGGCTCGATAAGGTACTCCGGGCTCGGCACGGTCTACTCCCCCTCTAGGTGCTGCAGCTTGGCCGGTGTCACCATGGTCGGCTGGTCGGGAGCGCGAGTCAAGCGGACGCCCGTCCCCACAGGCGTTCGCCCAAGATCTAGGGGGCCGATCACCCCATGAGCTCGTCCACCCACGCCGGCACGGTCACGGTCGCCGGCCCCTCCCGTACCTCGTCGAAGGCGGAGGCCGCCTCGCTGGCGCCGAGGTTCATCTCGATGGTGCGTGCGCCGGCCGACCTCGCGGTCCTGACGAAGCCGGCAGCGGGGTAGACGACGCCGGACGTACCGATGGCCGCGAAGACGTCGCAGTCCCAGAGGGCGTCGTAGATGGCGTCCAGGTGGTAGGGCACCTCGCCGAACCAGACGACGTCGGGCCGCAGCGCCGGGGTCCCGCAGCGCGGACAGGGCGGCCGCGGCAGCAGGTCCTCACGCCACTCGACCCGCGCGCCGCAGGCGAGGCAGCGCGCCTTGAGCAGCTCGCCGTGCATGTGCAGCACGTCGCGCGAACCGGCGCGCTCGTGGAGGTCGTCGACGTTCTGGGTCACGAGCAGGACGTCGTGACCGCTCTCGTGCTCCAGGCGCGCCAGGGCGCGGTGCGCGGCGTTCGGCTCTACCTCGCGGAGCTGCCGCCGCCTGGCGTCGTAGAAGCGGTGGACCAGGTCCGGGTCGCGGGCGAAGGCCTCGGGCGTGGCCACCTCCTTGACGTCGTGCCCTTCCCAGAGCCCGCCTTCATCGCGGAACGTCTTGAGCCCGGACTCGGCCGAGACCCCGGCCCCCGTGAGGACGACCACGCGCACGCACCCAGCCTGACACTCCCGCGGCCAGCGCGGGCGGCGTCCCAGCTCGCAGCGGCGAGACTACGTGCTCCGCGTCAGGGCAGCTCGAGCACCCTCACGTCGATGTCGGTGTCGGCCAGCATGTCGGCGACGACCTGGGGGTCGGAGTCGCCCTGGTGGTAAGGGACGGCCACGGTGGGCGCGATCGTCCGGTAGCACTCGGCCGCCTCCTCCGGCGGCATCGTGAAGGGCAGGTTGATGGGCAGGAAGGAGACGTCGACCTCGCCGAGGTCGGCGAACTCGGGGACGCACTCGGTGTCGCCGGCCACGTGGACGCGCAGGTCGCCGAAGTCGAGCAGGTAGCCGTTGAACTCGCCCTGGGCGTGGTACGGCGTGCCGTCGTCGCGCATCCTCGCGACGTTGTAGGCGGGGACGGCGGTGATGGTGATGCCCTCGAACTCGTACGTCTCGCCGTTCGCCAGCGCCGTCGCCTCGCCGCCGAACTGCTCGGCGCTGACGCCGTCCATGACGAACACGGTGCCGTCGGCAGCGACCTGCTCGAGGGCCGCCGGGTCGAAGTGGTCCTGGTGCGCATGCGTGACGAGCACCAGGTCGGCGTCGGGCTGCATCGCGTAGTCGGCCACGTTGCTCCACGGGTCGACGTGTATGACGAGGTCGTTCACCTCGATCCTCAGCGAGGCATGACCGAGGGGGAAGATCGCGACCTCGCCCAACGAGCTGTCGAACGTCAGGGGTTCCTGCGCCGCAACGGTGCCCGTAACGAGCGCCGCCACGGCCGTCGCCGCCACTACCAGTGGTGCCCTCATCGTTGTCTCCTCTCGGGCTCGCGTGTCTGCCGCAAGCATCGGGAGGCGGGCGCGCCCGGCCTGGTATCCCACGCAACGTGCAGGTTGGTGAACCCTCGACAAGCGGACGGCACGGTGCGGCCGACGAACCGGCCCGCACCCGCCCCCAACGCGCTCGCCGAACATCGGCAACGCGCCCCGCTACCGCCGTCGAGGTTCCCGATCCGGCCGGCCGAGGGCGCGCACGCAGGCGTCACAGCGCCCGCTGCTCCAGGTCGGCAAACTGGACAGGTCCGGTGCAGCTCGCTCCGCAGGCCTGCGCCTTCCCCTCCGTTAACCCGACGCCAGCACGCTGCAACGTCCCAGGGCCCGGCCGCGCTCGGCAAGGGAGCGCGTGTCGGAGTCCGCCGGAAGGGGGTAGGCGCTCGAGCTTCGTGAAGCAGGGTGGATCCAGACCTGAGGGGGAAGCATGCGACTCAGTGCCAGAAGGTGGCGTCGGCAGCTCATGGCCGTGGCCGCCGCGCTTCTCGTGGGCGCGGCGTACGGCCAGGACTTCAGCGACGCCAGCATGAACGGGATCTACGCGTTCGTCGTGGAGCCCCAGACCGAGGCGGGCCAGGCGGCACCGACCCACGGTCGCTGGCTCCTCGTCCAGTTCAACGGCGACGGCACCTGGGAGATGCTGTGGATCGGGGCCAACGTGCCCAGCGCGAACGCGGACGGGACCCGTGACGTGGTGGCGGGGGCGTTCGCGCTGTCCTCGGCCACCTACCGGGTGATGCCGAACGGGGCCATCGAGCTCATGGGCGCCGACGGGAGCGTCGCCTGGGACGGCCTCATCGTGAGGTCGGAGATGCGCGACGGCGTGCTGGTGGCGACCGAGTACGTGCTGTTCAACCGCGTCCCCGACGACGTGACAGGAGCCCTCCGCATGGGGCGCGGGACCTTGCAGAAGCCGATGGCCGAGGGGCCGTAGGCCCCGGCGACGACCCGAGAGGCGAGCCGCCCCAGCACCTCGCGCTGTCCGCACCACCAAGGTCCAGCCCCTAGGGGTCTACCCTCGAGGCTGGAGGCGTCGGCGATGGCCAGGTCAGAGGTCGAGCTACGGCCCGAGCCCGTGCCCTTCACCGTGTGCGGGCGCGAGCTCATCGACGACGCCACGCTCGAGCAGATGCGCGACGCCATGCGGCTACCCGTCGCCGTCGCCGGGTTCCTGGCGCCGGACGCGCACGTCGGGTACGGGCTGCCGATAGGCGGCGTCTGGGCCACGGCCGGGGCCGTCAGTCCCTACGCGGTCGGCGTTGACATCGGCTGCCGGATGCAGGTCACCGTGTTCGACGCCGACCCTGACGCCGTCGACCTCGAGCGCGTCAGGGAGGCCATCCTCAGGCACACGGTCTTCGGAGCGGGCGGCGCCTTCCCCCGGGGCGGCCGCAACCACGACCCCGTGCTCGACTCGCCCGAGTGGCGCGAGCACCCGTTCCTGAGGCGCAACCCGCGGCTTCTCGACACCGCCGCCGCCCAGCTGGGCACCAGCGGGGGCGGCAACCACTTCGTGAACGCCGGCGTCGTCGTCTACCCCGACGGCACGCGCCGGCTCGGGATCATGTCGCACAGCGGCAGCCGCGGCCTGGGCGCGCAGGTGGCCGGCCACTACTCGCGGCTCGCTCAGCAGCTTCGCCCCGGCCTCGACAGGCGCGTCAGGCACCTCGCCTGGTTCGACCTCGACTCCGAGGAGGGGCAGGAGTACTGGCGCGCCATGCAGCTCGCCGGACGGTACGCGGCCGCGAACCACGACGCCATCCACCGGCGCATCACCGCGCACCTCGGGCTGCCGGTGGCCGACACGATCTCGAACTTCCACAACTTCGCGTGGCTCGAGGACGTCGTGACGCCCACGGGGGAGACGGTGCGGGCCGTGGTGCACCGCAAGGGCGCCACGCCCGCTGGCCCGGGCGTGAGGGGCGTGATCCCCGGCAGCATGGGCACCCCGGCCAAGCTCGTCGAGGGCAAGGGCGACCCCGAGAGCCTGCGGAGCGCGAGCCACGGCAGCGGCCGGGTCATGAGCCGCGGCCAGGCCAAGAGGGCCCTCGCCGGACGGGACCTGAGGGCCGAGATGCGCGAGCGCGGCATCGAGCTCATCGGCGGCACGCTCGATGAGGCCCCCGACGTCTACAAGCCCATCGACGAGATCATGCGCCACCAGGAGCACCTCGTGGAGGAGGTCGCCGAGTTCCGCCCCCGACTCGTGCGCATGGCCGACGACTGAGCTCGGCGTCGACCGACAGCGGGGACATCACGCCCCCGCGCGCACGAGCTCGAGCACGCGCGCTAAGGGCGTGGGCCGGCATGACACCACGCCCTTAGCGCGCATGAACATGAAACGCGTACGCGGCGCGGGCGCGCCCGTCGCGGTGCGTTCGGAGTCGTCGCGCACGCGGCCTCCCGGCGCCGCCGGCGTAAGAGACGTGTAAGCGCGAACCTTCAAGGATATACGGCTGGTGGCCTGGCTGTCCGCGTGACGGCCGATCCCTTGGCCGCGAGTCCGCCGCCGCCTGACGAGACAGGCGCGGAAGGGTGCGTTCGACAGTGCGGGCATCACCTCTGGCGCCGTTGGGTCCTGCTCTCGTCTACCTGATCCTCGCCGCCGCCTGGGTTCTCTTCTCCGACCGGGCGGTCTCCACGTCCGTCGCGGACGTGCATAGCCTCACCAGCATCCAGACCATCAAGGGCTGGGCGTTCGTGCTCTTCAGCACGGTGCTGGTGGGAGCGCTGTCCCTCGGCCAGCACCGCGCCAGGGAGCGGCTCGTCAGGCAGCAGCGGGCCATCGACAGCGCCGCCTTGGCCGCGTACCGGGCGCTGCTCGACCGGCTCTCGGCGCTGGAGCAGGGGTTCGGTTCCTCGAGCGACCTGCCCGGCGTCTACCGGGCGCTGCGGGACTTCATCGTCGACACGGCGCCTTGCGACCTCATCCTCGTGACGAGGTGCTCCGAGGACACGGGCGGTCGCGTGGCCACGTACCTCTACCTCGAGGGCCAGGAGCCGGACATGCGCGACGCCGAGCCGCTGGGCCAGGCGGACGCCCCCGGCGAGCGCGCGGTGAGGACGCGCGGCGTGGTCGTCGCCGAGGGCGAACCGGTCGCGTGGTCAAGTACCGGCCGGTTCGCGGCGGCGTCGTCGGTCGCGGTGCCCATGGTCGTCGGCGACACCGTGGCCGGCGTGCTCGAGGTCGGCAGCTCCCAGGGCCACGCCTACTCCGACGAGCACGTGGCCGGCCTGCGGATGGCGGCGAACCTGCTGGCCATCGCCCTGCAGAACGCCGACCTGTGGGAGCGGGAGCGGGCGGCGCGGCGGGCGGTCGAGGCGTCGGAGGCGCGCTTCAGGTCGCTGGTGCAGAACAGCAGCGACATCGTGAGGCTCCTCGACCGGAACGGCGCCATCGTCTACGAGAGCCCGGCCGTCACCAGGGTCCTGGGCTACGAGCCCGGGTCGCGTCCGCCCGACGCCGCGTTCGACCGCATCCACCCCGACGACGTGGAGCGCGCCAAGCAGGAGCTGGCCAGGGCCATGAAGGACGGCTTCGGCCAGGCGACCTACAGGGTGAGGCACGCGAACGGCGAGTGGCGGTGGTTCGAGTCGGTGGGCGTGAGCATGTTCGACGACCCGAACGTGGGCGCGTTCGTGCTCAACTCGCGGGACATCACCGACCGCAAGCGGGTGGAGGAGGCGCTGCGGGAGGAGCGCGCCTTCAACCAGACGATCGTGGACAACCTGCCGGGCGTGTTCTACGTGATCGACGAGCGGGGCAACCACCAGCAGTGGAACGGCAACTACGCCAGGCTGCTCGGCTACGGCGTCGAGGACATGAGGCGCCTGCGGGCGCTCGACCTCATCGACGCCGACGACAGGGAGCTCGTCGCGGGCCGGATCCGCGAGGTGTTCGAGAAGGGCTCGGCGAGCTGCGAGGCGCGCCTCGTGGCGAAGGACGGCCGGCGCATCCCGTACCTGCTGACCGGCGCGCTGGTCAAGCGCGGCGGCGAGAGGTACCTGGCCGGCGTCGGGCTGGACCTCAGCGCGCAGAAGGCCGCGCGGGAGGAGATCGCGAGCCTCAACGCCGAGCTCCAGGACAAGCTCGAGCGCATCACCACGCTCCACGAGATCGACAACACGATCAGCAGCAGCACGAGCCTCGGCCTGACGCTCAGCGTGGTGCTCAAGCAGGTGATGAGCTGCCTCAAGGTCGACGCCTCCGGCGTGCTGCTCTACGACTCCGACACCGACAGGCTCCGCTACTGCGCCGCGCGCGGCCTGAACGGCAAGGCGATCCGCTCGACCGACCTGTCGCTGGGCGAGGGCCTGCCGGGCATGGCGGCCCTGCAGCGGCGCCTCCTCTTCGTGGAGGGCCCGGCGGAGACGGGCCGGGAGCTGGCGCGCCTGGGGCTGTTCGAGGAGGAGGGCATCGAGTCCTACGTCGCGGCTCCCCTCGTCGCCAGGGGGAAGCTCCTCGGCGTGCTCGAGCTGTTCCACCGCAGCCGCACCCAGAGGGACGAGGACTGGTTCTCGTTCCTCGACACGCTCGTCACCCAGGTGGCGATCGCCCTCGACAACGCCACCCTGGTCGAGAACCTCCAGCGCTCCAACGCCGAGCTGCGCATCGCGTACGACACGACGATCGAGGGCTGGGCGCGCACGCTCGACCTGCGGCACGAGGACACCGAGTGGCACAGCCGCCGCGTCACCGACCTGACGGTCCGCCTGGCGGAGCGCATGGGCGTGAGGGGCGAGGAGCTGGTGCGCATCCGCCGCGGGGCGCTGCTGCACGACATCGGCAAGATGGCCGTGCCCGACGACATCCTGCTGAAGCCAGGCAAGCTCACCGCGGAGGAGTGGGAGGTCATGAAGCGCCACACCACCTACGCGTACGAGCTGCTCTCGCCGATCCCGTTCCTGCAGTCGGCGATCGACATCCCCTACTGCCACCACGAGCGCTGGGACGGCACCGGCTACCCGCGCGGCCTGCGCGGCGAGCAGATCCCCCTGGCGGCCCGGATCTTCTCGGTGGTGGACGTCTTCGACGCGCTCACATCGGACCGCCCGTACCGACGCGCCTGGAGCAAGGAGCGCGCGCTCGCCTACCTGCGCGAGCAGGCCGGCACCCAGTTCGACCCCGCCGCCGTCGAGGCCTTCCTCGAGATGATCGAGGACGACGACGTGCTCGAGGACGCCTTCGGCCCCGCGCCGGAGACGGCGGCCAAGCGGCTCTAGCGCTCGTCCCTGGCGGCGCCGGGCGACCGCACGGCGGCGGGCCCGGCGCGCCTCATGACGACCGCCCCGCAGCGGTCCTGGCGGGCCTTCCGGCGACCGCAAGGTCGTGACGCCGGCGCGCCTCCCGCATCACCCCTTGCGCGACGCCTTGTCTCCGTAGTATTTAGGACTCCTAACTAATAGGAGGTGGTGCATGACCCTCATCTCGAGACGGCTCCCGAGGATCCCCCTGCTTCCGGCCCTGGCGGCGCTGGTCGCCGCGCTGAACTGGGCGGGCGCCCAGGCGCCGGCGGCGGCCCCTGAAGCCACGGCCGACCTCGACCTGACCGACGCCAGCGTGCGGTACGACGCCGAGCTCGACCTGCTGGTCTTCTCCGTGTCCGTGGAGGGCGAGGTCGGCGGCACGCTGCCGACGGCCAGGGGACAGCTCGACGGCGCTCCCGTGCTGGCCTACGCCTTCCCCACGACCCTCGACCCGACGGCCGTGGGCTTCGGCGAGGTCGACGGCGTGCTCACCCTGGCCGTGACGGCCCACCCCGACTTCGACGACACGCCGCTGTGGGACGAGGACGGCGACGGCGACTACGACGACGACGGCCTCACGTTCCACACCCACTGGGTCGTGCTCGCGCCCGACGACCGCGTGGCCGGCGGGCTGTCGGTCGTCGAGTTCGACGAGGGCGCGGGCGCGGTGCTGCCGCCGACGAACCCCGGGATGCCGATGTACATGGACTCCCCCGGACTGTCGGTCGTCCTCGACGGCGCGACGCTGAGGGTCCTGGTGCCGGCCTGGCGGGTGAGGGGCGAGACGGAGTTCTCGTTCGACGCGGTGTCGGCGTACCTCGAGGTGAACACCAGCGACCCCGCGCGGCCCCTGCTCGGCGTCTACCAGGTCTACGAGGTGCTCTCCGGCGACCTCAGCCTGCCCTACGAGGTGGCGCCCAGGTAGCATCCGGCGTGGCCGGCACGTTCGACCTCGAGGAACAGCATTGGGACCTGGACGCCAAGCTCGTGGCGGCGGCGGAGCGCCTGGGGCAGGCCCTCAGGGTCATGCTGCGCCGGGAGGCCCAACGGCACGGGCTCAGCCCGATCCAGCTCCAGGTGCTCGTCCAGGTCGGCCAGCGCGCCTACCCCAAGCGGGTGGGCGCGCTGGCGGCGAGGTTCGACGTCTCGGCGCCCACGCTCAGCGACGCCGTGGCCGCCCTCGAGGCGAAGGGTCTGGTGAGGCGTCGCCCCGGCACCGACGACAGGCGCGCGGTCGAGCTCGAGCTCACGGAGGACGGCCGCGAGGTCGCGGAGAGCGCCGAGGGGTGGGCCGAGCTGGCGCGCGGGCTGGCCGCGGCGCTGCCGCGGGAGTCGAAGCTGGAGGCCTTCGAGACGCTCACGGCGCTGATCGCGGGCCTGCAGGCCGAGGGAGTGGTGACCGTGGCGCGCATGTGCCGCACCTGCCGCTTCCTCCGCGAGGGCACCGACACGCCCTACCACTGCGCCCTCCTCGACCTCCCCCTGCGGCGCGACGACCTCCGCGTCGACTGCCCGGAGCACGAGCCGTGCGGGGAGCGGGCCGTCGGCGGCCGGCGCACGTCGCCGTAGGCCTGACGAGGACGTGGCCTTCTCCACGGTGCAGACGATGCTGCAGGTCATGTTCGACAAGGGCCTCGTGGCGCGGGAGCTCGTCGGGCGCACGTTCGTGTACCGACCCGCCGTGGGCCGTCAGGAGACTCAGGTCTCGCTGGTCGCCGACCTGCTCGAGAGGGCCCTCGGCGGCTCGGCCAAGGCCCTGGTGTCGAGCGCCCTCGACGCCAAGCGGCTGAGCGCCGAGGAGCTGGCCGAGATACGCGCGCTCATCGACGAGGCGTCCGCGGCGGAGGACGGGGGAGACGGGGATGCTCGAGGCGCTGTTGGAGCATCCCCTCGTCGTCAGGCTGGGCTGGACCCTCGCTCACAGCCTGTGGCAGGGAGCGGCGCTGGCCCTCCTCCCCGCCCTCGTGTGGCTGGCGCTGAGCGCGGCCGCCGCGGCGCCCGGGCCGAGCTTCTTCGATCCTCGGCCGGACGGCCGGCTCACGGGTCCCTACGTCGAGGCGCGCGGGGCCGAGCTTCCGATCCTGTCCCTGGCGGAGCTGGCCGAGCGGGCGACCTTCCCCCTCAGGGTCCCGGCGGAGCCGCACGCCGAGGCCGAACCGGTGCGCGTGGGCTCCGCTCCGGGCGAGCACCTCGTCGGCGACTGGGTGTACGACCGCACGGCCCGCTCCCCCGAGGAGCGCTGGCGCTGGGACGGCTCTCGCGGCCACTGGCTGGCCTGGCGCGAGGGCGGCGTGGTCTACGTGCTCGGCACGCATCGGCCCGCGAACGGGCCGGGCGACGGCCCGCCGGCGGCCAACGGAGCGCCTGGAGGAGGCGGAGGGGAGGGTGGGGCTCGGGGGCCGGTGACCCGCGGGTCCGCGTCCCTCACGGCGCCGGGCAGGGACGTGGCGCTAACCTGGCCCCTGCGGGGCGCAGGCGGCGCCCGCGGAAGAGAGGCCACTTGCGCCCACGCGTCCCCCTGCTCACCTGCCTCCTGCTGCTCGCCGGATGCGACCTGGGCGCCGGGAACCTCCGCGTCAGCGGCGTCAGCACCGGCACGCCCAGCATCGGTGGCACGCTCGTCGTCCACGGCGCCGGCTTCACCGACGCCCCACCCGTGCGCGTCACTATAGGCGGGGCGGAGGTCCCCCCAGCCTTCGTGGGCGCGGTCACGGCCGGCCGCATCGAACTCACCGTCCCGGCCGGCACCCCCAGCGGCCCCCTCGTCGTCACCGACGCGCTGGGTCACACCGCCGCCTTCAGGGACGAGCTCCACGTCATCGCCAGCCTCGAGATCGACCCGCTCGAGGCGCTCCCGGGCACGCCCGTCTACCCGATCACCGTCAGGGCGCTGGACGTGAGCGGCGAGCCCGTGCCTGGTGCCCAGCTGCTGCTGGAGGCCAGCGCCGGCACCTTCAGCCCCGGACCCTACGTCATCACGGACTCAAAGGGGGAGGCCGCCGCCGACCTGGACCTCACCGGCGTCGACGGCTTCGTCGAGGTCAAGGTCAGGGCGGAGCCCCTCTACGCCGCGGCCTACTACACGGACCCGAGCGACTACCCGCACGGCAACGAGGTGACGCTGACCGACGGCACGACGAGCCTGCCGGTCTACCTCGACCTCGCGTTCGACGGCAGCGTCACCGTTAGCACCCTCAACCGCCGACCGGCGGGCCCGCCCGTCCCCGCGCTCGCCGCGCCCCGCCCCGAGCCGGGCTCCCCGCGCGCGGAGGACGACCCTCGGGAGGTCATCGTCGCCTACCGCACCGACGTCGCCATGAGCAGCCTGGCGCGCGAGGAACCGCTGGCCGACCTCGGCCTGGAGCGGCTGAAGAGCGCCGGCGGCCTCGACCTCGTGCGCGTGCCCGAGGGCGTGCGCCTCGACGAGGCGCTGGCGCGCCTGAACGCCGACCCGCGCGTCGAGTACGCCGAGCCCAACTACCGCATGCGCCTGGCGGGCGCCCTGCCGAGCGACCCCGAGCTGTACCGGCAGTGGGGCGCGTTCGCGGTCGGCGCCCCCAGCGCCTGGACCGTCTCGGACGGCTCGGGCGTCGTCGTGGCCGTCGTCGACACCGCCATCGACCACTCGCACCCCGACCTCAGCGGCGCGCTCCTGCCCGGCTTCGACTTCTGCGCCGACGACCACTGCACGACCTACGACGGCGACCCGCACGCCGCCACCACGGCCGCGGAGCACGGCACGCACGTGGCCGGCATCGTCGCCGCCGCTCCCGACAACGGTTACGGCACGGTGGGGGTGGCGCCCGCCGCCCGCGTCCTGCCCGTCAAGGTGTTCTCGGAGAGCGAGGACGGCACCACCTACGCCTGGAACGTGGCGCAGGCGATCAGGTGGGCCGCCGGCCTCAGCGTGGACGACGCGCCCGCGAACCCCAACCCCGCCGACGTCATCAACCTCAGCCTCGGCGACGACGACAACAGCCAGACGGTGGCCGACGCCATCGACGCGGCGGTCGCGGCGGGCGCCGTGGTCGTCGCGGCCTCGGGCAACCAGGGCAAGGAGGACGGCGTCCTCTACCCGGCCGCCCTGCCGAACGTCATCGCCGTGGGGGCGATCGAGGAGGACTGGGACCCGGCCGGCTACAGCAACTTCGGCGAGGGCCTCGACCTCATGGCGCCGGGCACGGCCGTCCTCTCCAGCAACCCCGGTGGCGGCGTGCGCTATCTGGACGGCACCAGCATGGCCACCCCGCACGTGGCCGCCGTCGCCGCGCTGCTGCTGGCCGCGGACCCGACGCTGACGCCGGAGGAGGTCCGGGACGCCCTCGCGGCCACGGCCTACCTGCCGGTAGGCGGCGACGCCAAGCACTACGGCGCCGGCGTCGTCCGCGCCGACGGGGCGCTCGGCCTGCCGGCGCCCACGAGCGAGGCCGACCGCTACGCGGCGGTCACCGTCGCGGGACACGTGGCGTCCCTCGACCTCCGCGAGGGGGTCAGCGAGGCCGTCCCGCTCGCTCCGGAGGAGCTGACAGCTCCCGTCGAGGTCAGCCTCGAGCACGGGGGGCGCGTGTTCAGCGGGACGCTCGAGAGCTGGTAG
>DASVDQ010000002.1 GCA_036381035.1 Trueperaceae bacterium
CGACCATCCCGCCGGGACCGGCCGAAGCGCCGCGGAAGCGGGTGACCACCCCGCCGGCACCGGCGAGCCGCCGGACCACGACACCGCCGTGGGCCATGCCGCGAGGGAGGCCGCCCGCCTCACCGAGCAGGCAGCGCGTGAGGCCAGCGCTGCCGCCCGCGAGGCGGCTCGCGAGGCCGCCAGACAGGCACGCGAGCAGGCCAGGGAGGCGCATCACGTCGCCAGGGAGCTGCATCACGCCGCCAGGGAGGCGGCTCGTGAGGCGGCGCGGGAGGCGCGTGAGGCCGCGCGCGAGGCGTTGCGCGCGGCGCGGGACAGCGCCCGCGAGGGCGCGCGGGAAGCGTTGCGCGCGGCGCGGGACACCGCGCGTGAGGCCGCGCGTGAGGCCGGGCGCGCCGCACACACCGGGTCTGTGGTGCCGCCAGGAACCGACACGGAGCGCCCCGGCAAGTCGATAGCGCCGGCCGGCACGAAGTGGGTCACGGTCGAGATGCTCGGCGGTGACCTCGAGGTCCACGCGGTCCCCGGGCTCACCAAGCCCAAGGTCGAGGGCGGTCCCGGCGAGCTGAGGATCGACGAGGTCGAGGACGGCTACCGCGTGCGGTTCGATCCCGAGGGGTCGGGCTTCCTCGGCGGGCTCATCGCCAGCCTGCGCTCCGGAGACATCACCGTGCACATGCCGCAGGACTACGGCCTCGTCGTCGAGGCGACGGCCGGCGACGTGTCGCTCCACAGGGTCAGGTACCTGTGTGGGCGCATCCGCGCCGGCGACCTGGACGCGGGCACGCTCGAGGGCGTGGACTTCAGCATGACGGCCGGCGACTTCGATGCGACCCTCGACCTGCGGTCCGGCAGCCACGTGATCACCGTGGGCGCCGGCGACGTGAACGTGGGCATCGCTGACGGGTCCGACGTCGCGGTGAACGGACGCGTCTCGATCGGCGACGCCAGCTCCGACGTGCCCGGACTGGAGCGGCGGAGCTCCGGTCTCGGCGGCACGATCTCCGGCGTGGTCGGGTCGGGCGCCGCTCGCCTCGACCTGCGCGTCACGACCGGCGACCTCCACGTCGGTCCGGCTGGGAGGCGCTGAGTGGCCAGCTCCAACGAGCGCAAGCGCATCCTCGACCTGCTCGCCGCGGGCAGGATCAACGTCGAGCAGGCCACGGCGCTGCTGAAGGCGCTGGGCCCGACGCCGGCCGAGTCCCTGCCGCTGCCGCCGCGACGCCCCGCCGAGCCGGCGCTGCCGCCGCACCCGGGCCTGCCTCACCCGGCGGAGGTGCCGCCGCCGGCGCCGAGCCAGAGCGCCTTCGTGCGCCGCAGCCCGCGCTTCGTGCGCATCAAGGTCGACGCGACGAAAGAGGGCGGGAAGTCGACGAACGTCGACGTCCGCATACCCTACGCGCTGGCGAAGTTCGCGCTCAGGTTCCTCCCGCAGGAGGCGCGCCGCGAGCTCGAGGCGCAGGGCATCGACATCAGCCAGCTCCTCGAGACGGCCGAGACGATGCCCGAGGGCAAGATCGTCGACGTGGACGCCGTCGACCCCGACGGCGAAAGCACCGCACACATCACGGTAGAGGTCCTCTGATGCCCATGTACCCCATGCCCACACGTTGCCCAGTCAGCGGCGGACCGCTCCTGGTCACCCGCCTCGAGTGCGAGGAGAGCGGCGTCACGATCGAGGGTCGGTTCGCACCGAACGAGTTCGCGATGCTGCCCGAGGAGAACCTCGAGTTCCTGCGCATCTTCGTCAAGGTCAGGGGCAACCTCAAGGAGGTCGAGCGCATCCTCGGCCTCAGCTACCCGACCGTCCGCCAGCGCTTCGAGAAGCTGCTGCTCGCGCTCGGCTACGAGGCCGAGCCCGACGTGAGCGAGGAGCGCGCCGAGGTCCTCGACCTGCTCGAACGCGGCGAGATCGACCCTGACGAGGCGGCGAAGCGCCTGCAGGCGCTGCAGCGCCGCGGCGGCTGACGGAGGCGTGCGCCCACCAGGGCGAGGGCGGGTGCCCACCAGGGCGAGGGCGGACGTTCCCCGCCCGCAGCGGGACCCGGTCGAGAGGCCGGGTCCCTGCGCTCGGAGGGGTAGCGAGGCCAAGCCTGCCGAGGGGTAACGCGCCTCGGCGCGGCGCTCGGGGGCCGTAGTTATACTGCCGGCTGCATGCCCGACTACTACGCGCTCCTCGGGGTCGATCGCAGCGCCGATGCGGCACAGATCAAGTCGGCGTACCGGCGCCTGGCGCTCAAGTACCACCCCGACCGCAACCCCGGCGACAAGGAGGCCGAGGAGCGCTTCAAGCAGATCAACGAGGCCTACGCCGTGCTCTCGGACCCCGAGAAGCGCAGCCGCTACGACCGCTACGGCACCGTCGACGAGAGCATGCCCGTGGGCATGGACATCTTCGACATCTTCGCCTCAGTCTTCGGCGGCGGCATGGGCGGCATGGGCATGGGCCGGGCGGCTCGCGGCCGCGGCCAACCGGGTGAGGACCTCGAGGTAGAGGTCGAGGTGACGCTCGAACAGGCCTGGGCGGGCGAGACCGTCAAGGTGCCCGTCGAGCGCATGGTCCTGTGCGACCACTGCCACGGCGACAGGGCCGAGCCCGGCACCGACGGCAAGCGCACCTGCCCGACCTGCGGCGGCGTCGGCCAGGTGAGGACGCACGCGCAGTCGCTGTTCGGCACCGTCATGACCACCCGCACCTGCCCCGAGTGCCGGGGCGACGGCCAGGTGATCACCGAGCCGTGCACCGTCTGCGGTGGGCGCGGTCGCCAGCTCCGGACGACGAGCGTCGACGTGCCGCTGCCCAAGGGCATCGACGGCGGCTACCGCCTGCGCGTCCCGAACGCCGGCAACGCCGGCACCGACGGCGGGGCGAGCGGCGACCTCTACGTCTACGTCACCATGGCCCCGCACCCGCACTTCCGGCGCGAGGGCGACGACCTGTACTACGAGCTCGAGGTCGGCATCGCCCAGGCGGCCCTCGGCGGCACCTTCACGGTCCCGACCATGGAGGGCGAGGAGCCCTTCGAGCTGCCCGCCGGCACGCAGCCGTTGGCCGAGTTCCGCCTGCGCGGCCGCGGCATGCCGCGCCTGCGCCAGCCGGGCAAGGGCGACCTCGTCATCGTCGCGAAGGTGGTCGTCCCCACGCGCCTCTCGCCGGAGGCCCGCGAGCTCCTCGAGGCCTACGCGGTCGAGGCCGGGGAGGCCGTCGACGAGCACGAGACCGTGGTCGAGAAGGTGCGCGGCCTGTTCGGCCGCCTCAGGGACCGCCTGCACCGGGACGACGTCCCCGGCACCGAGACCGCCAACTAGGGCACCGAGACGGCCTACTGGCCGCGCCCGCGCCCCACCAGCCCCATCTCCACCAGGCGCGCCCGCAGCAGGGGCACGGCCGCCTCGCCGGTGAGCGGCAGGCGGTGTACGCCGGGCTCGCGCCGGAACCAGGTGCGCTGGCGCTTGGCGTAGCGCGCGGTGGCGACCGTGACCGCCACGACCGCCTCCTCGAGGGAGGCTTCCCCCCGCACGTGCGCGACGACCTCCTTGTAGCCGATCGACTGCCTGGCCGTGGGCAGCTCCGGGTAGCGCTCCAGGAGCGAGCGGACCTCCTCGACGAGCCCCTCCTCGAACTGCCGCCGCGCGCGCTTGGCGATGCGCCGCCTCAGCTCGTCTGCCGGCGGGTCGAGCAGGAACACCTCGTAGGCGAAGCGGGGCCTGGTGGTCGGGAACGCCGACGGCGGACGCCCGGTGAGCCGCAGCACCTCGACGCTGCGCACGACCCGGCGGGGGTTGCGGGCCGCGCGGGCGGCGTCGGCCGGCGAGGCCGCCTCCAGCTCGGCTATGAGCTCGTCGAGGCGGCCCTCCGCGACGGCGCGCCACAGCGGCGCCTGCCGCTCCGGGTCGGCCTCGGGCGCCGTGGGCACCCCCTCGCGCAGCGCCCTGAGGTAGAAGCCGGTACCGCCGACGACCAGCGGCACGCGACCGCGCGAGAACACGTCGGCGATCGCGCCCTCGGCCAGATCGACGAAGCGGGCCACGGAGAAGCGCTCGTCGGGGTCGACGACGTCGACGAGGTGGTGAGTGACGCGGCGGCGCTCCTCGGGCGTCGGCTTGGCGGTGCCGATGTCGAGGCCGCGGTAGACCTGCATCGCGTCGGCGCTGACGACCTCGAGGCCGAGCTCCTCCGCGAGCGCCATGGCGGCCGCGCTCTTCCCCGACGCCGTCGGGCCCACGAGGGCCGGGACGCGTCGGCGCGGCTCGCGGACCGGGTCGAGGTGGTCGGCGTCGTCGTGGTTCGGGCCGGTCAGCGGCTCGTCGCCGCGCGCCTCGTCGCCGCCCGGGCGCGCCCCGGGGGGCGCTGCGGCCACGCCGGCTCCCGCCTCGTCGGTCACGTTGGCGACGTCACGGCCCGTCTCGCGCGAGCCCGGCCACACCTCACCCACGTCGCCAAGCTAGCAGGCGGTGCAGGCCCTCCTCGCGGCCGCGAAGCCAGCAGGCGGCGTCGGCGCTCCGGCGGGGCGCACGGTCGATGAGCCGCTTGCGGGCGCCGTCGAGGCGCCGTGCCCCCGGCGTGCGAGCGCGCCGGCACCGGCGGCCGGAGCGCGCCGTCTCCCGGCCCCTCCCCCCGCTCCCGGGCACCCGCCAAGCAGCCTACGGAGGCCGTCCGAGCCGGTGCTACTATGCAGCGATGAAGATCCAGAAGTACGGCACAGCCGGTGATATCGAGGAGCTGATCGCCGTGCGGGACAGCATCCAGCGGCTCGCCGACGCCCACGGTCCCTCGTCGCCGCTGGTCGTCAGGGCCGACCTCCACGACACCGGGGAGGCCTACCTCGTGCACGTGGAGGTGCCGGGGGTGCCGCAGTCCGACCTCGAGGTCGCGGTGCAGGGAGACGAGCTGCTCATCGCCGGCATCCGCGACAGCACGCCCGTCGACACGGTGCCGGTCTTCACCGAGAGGCCGATCGGCCCGTTCCAGCGCACGATCCGCCTGCCCTCCCCCGTCGACCCGGAGCACGCGACCGCCCACCTGCAGAGCGGCGTGCTGACGATCAACCTCCCCAAGCAGCGCTAGAGCGGCCGAGTCCGCTTCGGGGCCCCGAGGGCCGCGGCGGCGCTGGACGGACCTACCTGTCCCGCGCCCGCGGCGGCCTGCGGGGCGGCCCGCCTTGGCCCGGGCCGGCGCGGCGCCGGCGCTCGGCGACCGGGGCGCCGGCGAGCGCCACGCGGCTCGTGCCCTACTCGATCTCCACCTCGAGCTCCCCCGCCACGTTCCCGATCACGACGACGTCGTCGCTGTCGAGGTAGTAGAGCAGCCGCGCGCCCTCGAGCACGTCGGAGCCGCGCACGCTCCGCGCCGGCGACCCCGTGAGGACGGCGGTGCCGGCCTCCTCGTCGAGGGTCAGCGTGTCGCCGGTGGTCGTGCGCTCCTGGCTGGTGACGCGCACGTCGCCCTGGAGGGTGGCCCGCTGCTCGTCGACAGCGAACGTCATCGACGACGAGCTGGCCGTCAGCGGCGCCTCGCCCTCGTCGGCCGGCGCGCGCGTGAGGCTGATGGGCCCGTCCATCGTGCCCACGTTCTCCTCCCTGTCGAGGAAGAAGCGCGTGCCGACGACGGTCGTCCTCCCCTGCACCAGGGTCACGGCCGGCTCGTCCGATGGCGTCGACTCCTCGATGCACCCGGGCCGGTTGAAGGTCACGGTCGCGCCCGTCAGCTCCAGGGTCTCCTGCCCGCCGCCCTCCTTGGCCTCGGCCGGCGTGCGCACCAGCGCCAGGTGCGACGTGATGACGGCGTCCTCCACGCGCGTCTCGACGTGACCGGGAGGCGGTCCGTAGACGATCGTCAAGCGCATTCCATCCTCGCAGTTCGGGTTGTTGCCGATGCTGCGGGCGCCCTCGGACGCCAGCGCGCGGTTGCTGATGACCAGCTCGGTGTCGTCGCGCCTGACCGTGAACGTGGTGACGGCCTGGGCGGCCGCCCAGGCGAGCGTCGCGGCCGCCACCACGAGGGCGGCGCGGCCACCGGCGGCTCTGCCACGTACCGCGTGCCCGGCGGCCGCGCTCACGCGTACGGCGCTCGGCGCCGGCAGCCCCCTCCCCGCCGGCCCGCGCCTCACTCCTGGGTCTCGCCCCTCAGCGCGAAGGCGGCCGGGTCGAAGGCGCTGCGCACCGAGGCGTCGATCGCCTCGAAGAAGTCGAACTCGATGTCCTGCCTGATGCGGTCGGTCACGAGGCTCGCGCCGGTCTCCGAGTCGACGGCCTCGGCCGGCTGCTCGGAGGTGCCGATGATCTCGGCGATGCCCTCCTCGTCGTCGAAGAACACGACGTCCCCGCGCGAGGTGATCGAGCCGTCCACGACCGTGACGGCGCCGCGCGCGTAGAGGCGGTTCTCCTCGGTGAGGACGCGGATCTCGTCGGCGGTGATGGTCATGAGCTCGCCCGCCTCGTCGGTGCGCGTGATCTGCACCTGACCGCCCTCGCTCGTCAGCACGCCCAGGTTCGCCTCCTCCTCGAAGATGAGGTTCTCGGCGGTCGCCGACTGGTTGCCGTTCTCGAGCTTCACGTCGCCGGTGGAGGTGGAGCGGTCGGTGTCGACGTCGAACGAGACCTGCGCCGCCGTGATGTGCACGGGCTCCTCGCCCTCCGCCTCCGCCTCGATGACGACCTCCACCCCGCCCTCCATCACGCCCAGGCCGGTCGCCTCGCTGTAGACGAGCTGCGGGCCCGTGGCCGTGAGCCGGCCGCGGTTGACCTCCACGCCGTTCCTGAAGGCGGCGGTCCGCTCGCCGCCGCGGGCTATCGAGGTGCCCTCCGGCGCGGTGAGCTCGGCGTAGCTGCCGAGGATCGTCAGCGTGGAGACTGTCGCGCGGATGCCGCGCGGGTCGGGGTGCTCGTAGACGATCGGCCCCGAGCGCAGGTTCCCGCGCTGGGTGCCCCCGCTGCCGTCGATCGTGATGATGCGCTCGCTGGCCGCGTCCTCGCCCTGCTCCCCGCCCTCCTCCGGCGGCGCCGCGGGCTCGTCCGCCGGGGACTCGGCGGGGGGCGACGCGGGCTCCTCCGCCGGCGACCCCGCCGGCGGAGCTGGGGACGCGTCCTGCGCCAGCGTGAACGCGGCCGCGCCCAGGGCGAGCGCGCCCACCAGCGTCAGCCGCACGAGGGCGCCGCGTCGTGTTTCACGTGAAACGGGCTCGAGCCTAGTGCGCCCGGCTCGTTCGCCTCGCTCCTCGGCGACGGGAGTGTCGTCCGTCATGTCGTCTCGCTCTCCGGGCCTCAGGGCTCGTCGTCCGACGAGCGGACGATGAACTCGCTGTACCCGACCGTCCCGGGGCCGCCGGCCTCGAAGTCCGTGAAGTCGAAGCTGATGCGCATGTCCTCGAACACGCTCTCCCCGAGGTCCGGCCCCGACATCGCGGCCCGCGGCACCTCGAAGCGTCCGCGCGCCTGGTCGATCAGCACGAGCCTGCTGCCCTTGGCCTCCATGTGGAGGTCGATCTCGTCCTCCACCAGGTGTGCGTGCATGGCCTCGCCCCTGATGTTGTCGTCGTCGTCTATCGTCACCCGCTCGGAGGCGAGGGTGAAGTCGGTCTCGCCCCCCACCGTCCTGCGTCCGTCCTCGATCGCGAACAGCGTCGCCTCCTGGTCGTCGGGCACGTACTCGACGCGGGGCGCCGAGAAGTACCAGACGGCCTCAGGGTCGGCGCGGGGGTAGAGCGTGACCTGGGTGTCGCGCAGCGTGATGACGGCCTCGGGCGCCTCGACCTGGGCGTCGTCCAGCAGGGCGAGCGCCAGGAGCCCGGCCACCACGACGACCATCGCGATCAGCGCCATGCGGAGCACGGCCCGAGACTAACAACGGTGCCGATGAACGGGCGTGAGGTAGGCGCCCGCCGACGGTAACGCAGCCTTCAGGAGGGCGCCTCGGGGAGCGTCGGCTCCGGGGCGTCTGCCCGAGCGGCGGTGCCTGGGCCGCGGTGGTCGCCTCCGCCGTCGGCCGCGGGACCCGCGCCCGAGGCGGAGCCTCAGTCGAACTTGACCGAGACGACCTTGTAAGACAGGGCGCCGCCGTTCACGACGACCTTGTCGCCGGCGCGCTTGCCGAGGAGCTGGCGGCCCAGCTCGGAGTCGTCGGAGATGCGGTTCTCGAAGATGTCGGCCTCGTGCGTGCCGACGAGGTGGAAGACGTGGCGCTCGCCGCGCTCGTCCTCGAGCTCGAGGCTGGCGCCGAGGGCGGCCACGGCGTCGCTCTCGTCCCGCTCGACGATCACGGCGCGGTGGATGATCTCCTCTAGGTCGGCGATGCGCGCCTCGTTCGCGCTCTGCAGCAGGCGCGCCTCGTCGTAGGCCGCGCTCTCGCGCAGGTCACCGTCGGCGAGCGCCGCGCCCATGTAGTCGGCGAGCTCCTGGCGCTTCTCCTCCTTGAGGTAGCGCAGCTCTTCCTTGATCTTCTCGAGACCCTTGGCGGTCAGATAGATCGGTTCCTTGGACACGTGACTCCCCTGCGGCGGCCAGCTGCCGGCCGCTCGAACTAGACCTCGGATGATACACGGCGCGCCCGTACCGCCTCCGTGTCGGCTTCTACGGACGGCGGTGCGGCGGGTCCGACACGCGGCCGGGTCCCCTCGAGCGCGTCGGCCACCCCGCCGTAAGCCCACGCTCACTCTTCGCTCATGGGGCCCGGCCTACACTCCGATGAGAACCGGGAGAACCGATGCTCTTCAACAGCTACGTCTTCTGGGCGTTCTTCGCCGTCGTGCTGGCGCTGCACGCCGTGCTGCGCGGCCGAAGTCGGAAGGCGCTCCTGCTCGTAGCCAGCTACGTCTTCTACGGCTACTGGGACTGGCGCTTCCTCGGGCTGATCGCGCTCTCGACGGCCTCGGACTTCGTGGCGGCGCAGCTCATCGAGCGCTCGCCCGACCGCGCGCGCAAGAGGGCGTGGCTCGCCGCCGCCCTGACGCTGAACCTCGGCATCCTCGGGTTCTTCAAGTACTTCGACTTCTTCGTGGAGAGCCTGTCGTCCGTGCTCGTGGCCGCCGGGCTGCCCGGCCTGAAGCCCGTGCTGAACGTCGTCCTCCCGGTGGGCATCTCGTTCTACACGTTCCAGACGATGTCCTACACGATCGACGTCTACCGGGGCCACCTGAAGCCGTCGCGGAACCTGCTCGACTTCGCGCTCTTCGTGAGCTTCTTCCCGCAGCTCGTGGCCGGGCCCATCGAGCGGGCTACGTCGCTGCTGCCGCAGATCGTCTCGCCGCGCCAGCGCACCGCCGCCGACCTGCCCGAAGGCGCCTACCTCGTCCTCTCCGGCCTCTTCAGGAAGGTGGTCATCGCCGACAACCTGGCGGCCATCGCCAACGGCATCTTCTCCGCCGACCCGTCGACGCTCACCGGCCCCGAGGTCGTGGTGGGCGTCTACGCCTTCGCGTTCCAGATCTACGGCGACTTCTCCGGCTACTCGGCGATCGCCAGGGGCGTGGCGCGGTGGCTCGGCTACGACCTGATGGTCAACTTCCGCATGCCCTACCTGTCCGTGTCGCCCAGCGACTTCTGGCGCCGCTGGCACATCTCCCTCTCGTCGTGGCTGCGCGACTACCTCTACATCCCGCTGGGCGGCAACCGGCACGGCACCTGGAACACCTACCGCAACCTCATGCTGACGATGCTGCTCGGCGGCCTGTGGCACGGCGCGGCGTGGACGTTCGTCGCGTGGGGCGCGTTCCACGGGCTCATCCTCGTCGCCTATCGCCTCGTCGCCGGCAAGGACCGAGAGACGCCGCGGCCCCTGCTGGCGCGACTGCCCGCGATGGTGCTGATGTTCCAGCTCGTCGCCGTGAGCTGGCTCCTGTTCCGCGCCGAGTCGATCGGGCAGGCGTTCACGATGGGCGTGAAGGCCCTCTCCGACTTCACGCTCACACCCCTGGCGATCGGCGGCTTCGCGACGGTGGCGTTCTTCGCGCTGCCGCTCATGCTCTTCGAGCTGTGGCTCGAGGACAAGGAGGACCTGATGGCGCTTCTCCGCAGGCCGTGGCTGGCGCGCGCGACCGTCGCCGCCTTCTGCGTGCTGATGCTGGTGTTCTTCCCGGCGCCGGTCCGTTATGAGTTCATCTACTTCCAGTTCTGAGCTCGTCGACGGCGGGTCCGTCGCGAGCGGTCCCGTCGCAGGGCGAGCGGCGGCCGAGGGCGCCGCGGCGCGCGCGGGCGCCCGCTGGTGGCTCTACCTGCGGACGCCGGCGTTCGTGCTGGCGGTGCTGCTCCTCGTCGAGGTCGGCGTGCGCGTCACGGAGGAGCGCCTCTCGCTCGATGTCGAGCACATCCACGAGATGGGTGACATCGTCAGGGACCTCGCGGACGCGCCGGGACCCAGCGTCCTCTTCATCGGGAACTCGCTCACCCGCCGCGGCGTCGACGTCGACCTCATGCGGGCCGGCCTCGACGAGGACGGGGCGGGCGACTGGAACGTGGCGGCCCTCTACCCCGACGACACCGCGGTCCTCGACTGGGTCTACCTCTACGACAGGTACGTGATCGGGCAGGACGCCGTCCCCGACGTCGTGGTCGTGGGTTTCGGCAACTGGCACCTCGAGGACAGGCCGATCAGCCGGGCGCAGTCGTACCGTCTCGGCCGCTACTTCGCGTCGGACCGCATGCTCGGCTACCTCGTCGGCACCGAGCTGACGAGCCTGGCGGACAAGATCAACGTCCTGCTCTCGCACTACTCGGCCGCGTTCGCGAACCGCGAGCGCATCTCGCGCCGCGTCCTCTCGCTCCTGCCGGGGTACGAGGAGAGCGCGCGGCGCATCAACGACCTCCTGAAGGGGTCGGAGGACGTCGCGGAGGCGCCCGCGACCTACGAGAGGCTGGAGCGGCTCGTCAAGGAGGTCGAGGGGAGCGGCGCCGAGCTCGTCCTCACCGCCATGCCCACGAGGTCCGGCTACGACCTCGACCCGCAGCTCGTGAAGGTCGCCGAGGAGGCGGGCGCCCGCGTCATCGACCTGCGCGACGTCCCGGGCCTCACCACGGAGATGTTCGAGGACCCGCTGCACCTGGGCCCGGAGGGCGCCGCGCTCTACACCAGCTACGCCGCCGAGGCGCTGGCACCGCTACTCTCGCGCTCCGCGGCGGTCCAGTAGACTAAGGGGCGCGCGGGCCCTTAGCTCAGCGGTTAGAGCAGTCGACTCATAATCGATCGGTCGCTGGTTCGA
>DASVDQ010000003.1 GCA_036381035.1 Trueperaceae bacterium
CCCAGGTCGGCGGCGGGGTCGGGGCGCACCGGCCGCTCGTCCACGGCTTCCAGGTACGCGATCGCCGCCTCCGCGGCCCGTCGCAGCAGCTCGTCCTGGCCCATGGGCGCCTAGCTCTCCTCGCGCTTGCGCGCCAGCACGGACACGCTCTTCACGCCGTAGCGCGCGCTGGCCGACCTCGCGCTGTCCGAGAGGAACTCGTAGCGGTTGCGCGCCACCGTCTCCACGCGCAGGCCGGCCGCCTCCATGCCCTCGCGGTACGCGTCCTGATGCGCCGCGCCGCCGATGCAGGACGCCCACAGGTCGGCGTTGCAGACGATCTTGGGGGTCAGCGGTACCTCGGTGACGATGTCGGCGACGGCGAGCCGCCCGCCGGGCCTCAGCACCCGCGCCGCCTCGGCGAACACGGCGGCCTTGTCGGGAGCCAGGTTGATCACGCCGTTCGACAGCACGGCGTCGAAGCGGGCGTCGGGGAAGGGCAGGGCCTCGATGCGGCCCTCGACGAAGCTGACCCAGGAGAGGCCAGCCGCGGCGCGCAGGCGCTCGGCCTTGTCGAGCTGCTCGCGGGTCATGTCCACCCCCACGACCCAGCCCTCCGGTCCCACCAGGAGCGCCGCGAGGAACGCGTCCATGCCCGACCCGCTCCCCATGTCGAGGACGCGCTCGCCCGGCTCGAGGTCCGCCAGGTGGAAGTGGTAGCCGACGCCGGCGAACGAGTCGACCGCCCCGGCGGGGAGCCGGTCGAGGAGCTCCGCCGGGTAGCCGAGCCGCTCCGCTAGGCGGCGCCCCACCTCGAAGTGGTAGGCGCCGCTTGGTTCCTCGGCCACGGCGCGGTACATCGCCTTGACCTTCGCCTCCAGCGCGGCCGTGTCCACCGTCGCGGCTCCGACCTCGGCGGCTGGAGCGGCGTCCGGCCGGGGGCCAGCGGGCGCGCCGTCGTCCGGGACGATGCCGGGCAAGGCTGCGCCCGAGTCGGCCGCGGCGGGGTCCCTGCGCATCACGCGACCTCGATCGCGGTCTCGACGGGCACAGGGTTCGCGAGGCAGTCCCTCACCGGAGACGTCTCCTGGACGTACCGGCTCAGCTCCTCGAGCTGGCGCCGTGTGGCGTTCGGCGACGACACCCTCGCCCTCGCCCTCACCGCAGTGAAGCCCGGCCGCGCGGCGGTCAGGCCGAGGAACGGGCGGACGTCCAGGTCGCCCTCGACGTCGATGTCGAGGCGTGTCAGCTCTATGCCCTTGGCGGCGGCGTTGGCGGCGAAGCCGACCGCGTAGCAGAAGGCCAGGGCCTGGAGCACGAGCTCGACCGCGTTCGGCCCAGCGTTGGCGCCGAGCAGCACGGGCGGCTCGTCCCCGTGCAGGACGAAGGGCTCGCCGCGGCTCTCGTCCTCGCGGCCGGCGTGCACGAAGCGGCGGACCTCGCCGACGTTGGCCGTGCCTCCGACCCAGGTGCTGCCGGCCCTGAACGTGAACTCGGCGAGGGATGGGTCCTCACCGATCGCCTGCACGGTCGCGACCAGTCGGCCGACGTCGATGCCGTTGCTCGCCGTGGAGGTCGTCATGGCTCCTCCCTTCGTCGGCGGCGTCCACCGCCGCGATGGGAGGCTAGGGACTCGGATGCCCGCTCGGCGAGGGTGGCGTCTACCTATCCGGGGAGCCACGGCCACCTAGGCGGTCGGGCCTGCCCGGACACAGCTTGACGGCCTAGGCCGCCGGCGCCCTGCGCTCGATCTCCTCCAGGACAGCCTCGAGCCGGAACTCGTCCGGCTTCCGGTAGACGACCTCGTCGTCGACGCTGATCACGAACACGCCGCCGTCGCCGGTCTTGAGCTTCACGCCCTCGACCCGCTGGCCGAAGCGCTCGAGGATGCTCCTCTGCACGTCCATCGCCCGCGGCAGGTGGCCGCAGGGGACGCAGTAGTGGATCGTGACCGTCGGTCGGGAGGTGGACGTGGCGTCGCTCATGGGTCGATTACAACCGCGCCCGGCTCGCGCCGGCAACGCCTGACGAACCCTCCGCCCCTACACCCCCTCCGGCGGCAGCTCCGGCACGTCCCGGTGCTCCACCTGGCGCGGGATGCCCGTGACCTCGAGGACCTGCTTCTCGTCGAGGGTCTCGTGCTCCATGAGCGCCGCCGCCAGCCTCTCCAGCTCGGTGCGGTGCGCGGTGAGCAGGCGCAGCGCCTCCCGGTAGCACTCGTCGACGATCTTCCTGGCCGCCTTGTCGACGGCCTCGGCGGTCGCCTCGCTGTAGGGCTTCTCGCGGGGCAGGGGGTCGCCGCCGCCGCCGAGGAACCTGCCCTCCTGGCCGGCGAGCGCCACGGGGCCCACGATGTCGCTCATGCCCCACCGCGTGACCATGCCGTAGGCCAGGCGCGTCACCTGCTGGAGGTCGTTCTCGGCGCCGGTGGTGCGGTCGCCGTAGACGAGCTCCTCGGCGGCGCGTCCGCCGAGCGCGCCGATGATGCGTCCGCGCAGGTAGCCCTCGGAGAAGTTGTAGCGGTCCTCCTCGGGCCGCTGGTACGTGACGCCGAGCGCCTGGCCGCGGGGCGTGATGGTCACGCGCGTCACGGGGTCCGCGCCGGGCACGACGAGGCCGAGGATCGCGTGCCCGGCCTCGTGGTAGGCGATGCGCTCGCGGTCCTCGCGCCGCAGGAGCAGCTTGCGCTCGGGGCCGAGGATGATCTTCTCGAGCGCGTCGTGGAAGTCGGCCTGGGAGACGGCGTCGCGCTCGCGCCGCGCGGCCAGCAATGCGGCCTCGTTCACGAGGTTGCGGAGGTCGGCCCCCACCAGGCCGGGCGTGATCGCCGCGACCTGCCCGAGGTCGACGTCCGGCGCCAGCGGCACCTCCCGCGTGTGCACCTTCAGGATCGCCTCGCGTCCGGCCCTGTCCGGCGGCAGCACGGTCACGCGCCTGTCGAAGCGACCCGCGCGCAGCAGCGCCGGGTCGAGGACCTCCGGCAGGTTCGTGGCGGCGAGGACGATCACGCCCTCCTTCGTGCTCATGCCGTCCATCTCGGTGAGGATCTGGTTGAGGGTCTGCTCCTGCTCGCTGCTGCCGCCGGAGAAGATCGCCCCGCCGCGGCGGCGTCCTATGGCGTCGAGCTCGTCGATGAACACGATCGCCGGCGCGGCCTTGCGCGCCTCGGCGAACATGTCGCGGACGCGCGCGGCGCCAACTCCCACGATCATCTCGACGAACTCCGAGGCGTTCATGGAGAA
Organism: Trueperaceae bacterium; assembly: GCA_036381035.1. Taxonomy (NCBI): domain Bacteria; kingdom Thermotogati; phylum Deinococcota; class Deinococci; order Trueperales; family Trueperaceae; species Trueperaceae bacterium. The sequence continues at coordinate 3,222 of DASVDQ010000003.1, forward strand.
GAACGGCACGCCGGCCTCGCCGGCGACGGCCTTCGCGAGGAGCGTCTTGCCGGTGCCCGGCGGGCCGACGAGCAGCACGCCCTTGGGCGCCGTGCCGCCGAGGCGCGTGTACTTCTGCGGGTTCTTCAGGAAGTCGACGATCTCGACGAGCTCGTTCTCGGCCTCGTCGATGCCGGCGACGTCGTCGAAGGTGACCTTCACCTCGCCGGCGTCCACGCGCTTGGCGCGGCTCCGCCCCAGGCTCAGCGCGCCGCCAAGACCGCCCGGGCCCTCCGCCGAGGTCACCCGGCGCGTGAGCCACAGCAGGAGCCCGATCATCAGCAGGGCCGGGCCGAAGGAGATGAGCAGCGTCAGCAGCGGGCTGCGTGGCTCCGAGATCGGCTCGGCCTCGATCACGACGCCGCTCTCGAGGAGGAGCTCCTCCAGGCCGGGCCCGGCGAACGAGGGCAGCGTCGTCCTGAAGCGCGTGACCTCGAGCTCCTGGCTGACCTCCTGGCCCAGGAGCGTCCTGCCCTCCCTCGTCACGGCGACGGGCGAGGCGAACTCGCCCTCGATGACGTCGGCGCGCGTGGCCACGACCGTGACGTTGCCGGCGGCGACCTGCTCGCGGAACAGCGTGTAGGGCACCTCGACGGGCGCGCCCTCGGAGGGGAAGAACAGCGCGACCACGAGGTAGTTGAGGAGGAGCAGGGCGAGCGGGACCAGCCACCAGGAGCAGCCCGGCGGGAGGTAGGGCGGCCCGGCGCGCGGCGCGTCGCCCTCCGGCCCCACGGGCCGCCGGTCCCGCGGCGACCGCGCCCGGTCGGCGGGCGGGCCCAGCCACGGTCCGCCTGGCGAGCTCTCCTCCGCGGGCGGCATGAGACGACTCTAGGTCACTGTCGTGAACGCGTCACCAGTGGCCGGGCGCCGTCGGTAGCCTCGGCCCCGGGCGCGAGCGCGGCGAGGAAGCTCGCGACGATCGCGGTCGTGACCTCTTGGTGGCTGCGCCCGCCGTAGAACGCGTCGTCGTCGAGGTAGCTGCCCTTGCCGTTGTGCCGCATCGGCCCGGGGTCGACGGCCCGCAGGCGGCCGCTACGCCTCAGCCGCGCGAAGTGCGAGCGCGGCCAGACGCCCCACAGGCCCGGGAAGGCCAGGCGGCCGAGACGCGGCACGCGGTCGCGGCGCGACTCGATGTGGAGGACGCGCTCCAGCTCGAGCATGCCCGGCTCGTCGGCCATGACCCCGGCGAGCGAGACCAGGCTCAGCGGGGCGCCGAGGCGCCTCTTGAGGTAGGGCGTCGCGACGAGCGCCACCTGGGCGCCGCCGCTGTAGCCGACGAGGGCCACCGGCGTGCCGCTGTGGGGCACGTAGCCGGCGGCGAGGAGGGCGTCGACGATGGCGTCGGCGGCCGCGCGCCCGTAGAGCGCCGCGTAGCGGCTGTCGGACGCGACGAGCACCTGCAGGAGGTTGCGCGCGTTGATAGTGAAGGTGAGGACGGGTCGGCGGCCGCGCAGCTTCAGCTCGAGCATCCGGCGCCAGAACCGCGACAGCGGGCGGCCCTCGGTGAGGCCGCGCCGCGAGGGCGAGTAGGGCAGGACGTCGCCGAGGACGGCCGCGCGCGGCAGCGCCCTCTGGAGCCGCGCGAGGAAGCCCTGCACGTCGCGGTAGTTCACGTGCCCGGCCTTGGCGATGCCGTCGAGGTAGACGACGTAGAGGTCGGGGCCCGGCGCCTCGACCCTCCCGTCGCGGTGCCGTTCGGCGGCCGGCGCCGGGTGCCGGCGCTCCTCCTCGCCGAACCAGCCGGCCCACCAGCCCAGCGCCTCGAGGGGCGCCAGCAGGAGCGACACGGTCAGCGCCACCGCCACGAACGTGAGCGCGGCCAGGACCATCAGCCGGCCTCTTCGCCGTCCAGCGCCTGCTCGACCGCCTCCTGGGGCGTGGCCAGGCGCACGCCGGCCGTGAGCCACCGCAGACGGGTGGCCACGTAGACGAAGGGCCTGCCCACCGTCCGCTGCAGCACGGCCAGCAGCAGGGCCCCTAGGGCCACCGCGGCCAGGGCCTGGACGAGGCTCGCGCCCATGGTGGCGCGCACGCCGGCCAGCAGCGCCAGCACCGACCAGCCGTGCAGGACGAGCGCCAGCGGCTGGCCGAAGTAGGGGAGGAAGGCGAGGAAGCCGAGCATGCGCGGGGCGTACGCCACGCCCACCATGACCGTCACCGTCAGCAGCGGGACGTGGGGGCCTATCACCAGGTGCGCCACCGCGTAGACGCTGCCGGCCAGGAACAGGTAGGTGAAGGCGAAGATCAGGGCGGACACCAGCAGGCTGAGGACGAAGCGCCGCGGGCGCACGCGGTTCACGAACAGCACCACGCTCTCCCCGGCCGCCTCGGCGAGCCCGGCCAGCAGGACGATGGCGAGGGCGGCGGCGCCGGCGCGCGGCAGGCCGGGCACGGCGGCGAGCCGGTCGGCGGAGAGGGCGAAGGCCGCCAGCGCGGACTCGCGGAACGCATCGGCGAGCGCCATGGCGTGAGCTTAGGGCTACCATGGGACATGCCGGCACGAGACGAAACGCAGGACCGCGACGTGGGGGCACACTTCCTGACCGAGCTGCGCCAGGGCTTCGCGCGGCAGAAGGCCCAGGCCGAGCGGGTGTTCGCGCAGCTCGAGCCGCTAGACTGGCACGCGACCATCGACCCGCGCTCGAACTCGGTGGCCGTGCTCGTCCGTCACCTGGCGGGCAACCTGCGCTCCCGCTACACGGACTTCCTCACGACCGACGGCGAGAAGCCGGACAGGGACCGCGACGGCGAGTTCACGCCCACGTCGCTGAGCCCGTCCGAGCTGCTCGCGGAGTGGGACGCTGGCTGGGAGGCGCTGTTCTCGGCCACGGCCGACCTGACCCCCGCCGACCTCTTCGCCACCATCACGATCAGGGGACAGGAGCGCCTCGTCATCGACGCCCTGCTCGCCACCTACGACCACAACGCGCAGCACATCGGGCAGATCGTGCTGCTCGGCAAGCACCTGCGCGGCGACCGCTGGGAGTACCTCTCGATACCGCCGAAGCGTTGACGGCGCGTCCGCGCGTCTAGCGCGCCGGGGCGGCGGGTACGCCGCCCGCGCGGGCCGCCCGAGCCGCGTCCTTCTCGTCCGCTCAGGTGCCGGGCGCGCCCTTGCCGTCGCCGTCGAACAGGTCGGGGTAGCGGCGGCGCGCGACCTCCAGCGCGAGGGACACGGCCAGCGCGCCCAGGCCGGCGCCCTGGCCCCCGCCCCGCCTGACGAACCGCCGCGACACGTCGGCGAACGGCTTCGCTCGGGCGCGCCGGCGTCCCAGCAGCGCCAGCAGCGCGCCCACGCCGATCGCGCCGCCCACAGAGGCCAGCGGCGCCGACCTGATGCCCTGCTTCAGGAGCCGGCTCGGCTCGGCCTTCTCGGCCGCGACCCTGACCTTCAGCTTGGCGACCTCGACGGCTAGCTGGTCCGGCGCATCGCGCTGATCGCGAGCCACGCGGCACCTCCGAACAGCACCCAGACCGCGAGGCCGGTGACCGCCAGCGCCGCGGGCCTCACCAGGTAGTCGGCGAGGAGCTCGTAGAGCGCCCAGACGAGGAGCCCGGTGCCGACCGTCAGCATGCCGCCGGCCACCACCCCGACGACGACCATGCCGGCGACCGCCGCCGCCGTCCTCCTGGTGCCCGAAGCCAAGCGCTTGCCCTCGGCCTCGGCCAGCTCGACGAAGGCGATGCCTAGCTCGGCGAGGCCCCTAACCATCGACGCCCCCCTCGGGCCCGGTCACCCGTTGCTACCGGCGCGCCAGGAGCATGCCCACGACGAAGCCGACGCCGAGCGCCGTGAGGACCGAGGTCAGGGGACGTTCCCTCACCTGATGCTCGACCTCCTGGAGCGCCTCCTTGCCGGTCTCGCGCGCCCTCTGGGCGACCTCCTGGGCGCCGTGGCGGACCTTCTCCGCCAGGTGCTCGGCCTCCTGCGTGATCTTCTCGCGGGCCTGCGCGGTGGCTTCCTTGGCTGCGTCCATGATCGCCTGTATCCCTTCCCGCGCCGTGCGGGCGCTGCTCTCCGAGAGCGTCGTGACGTCGCCGCGCAGGGCGGCGAGGTCCTGCTTGAGCACGTTCAGCTCTCGCCTCAGGTCGGATGTGTCGGACAACCGCCTCACCTCCCGGTCTGCGACCCGCTGGGCCCGACCCGCTTCGCGTGAATGGAAGCTAGCACCCACTTCTGAGTCCACGATGCGAGCAGGATGCGCTCTCCCGGGCTGTACATTCCCGGGAGTGAGGAGCCCGCCCCGTCAGCCGCCCCCGCCCGTCGACCTGCGGGTCCACCTCCGCGACCTGGCGTCGACGCTGGGGCTGGTGTGGGAGGCGAGCCCCGGGCGCACCGTGGCGATCGTCGCGCTCAGCCTCGTGCAGGCGGGCCTGCCGGCGGCGAACATGTGGGTCGCCAAGCTGCTGCTCGACGCCGTGGCCGCGGCGGTCACGGGCGCCGCCGGCGGCGCGGACGAGGCGTTCCGCCGCCTGCTGGGTCTGCTCGGCGTGCAGGTCGCGGTCGTGGCGCTCGGGACCATCGTGGGCATCGTCCAGGGCGCCAACCGCGAGCTCCTCGGCGACACCCTGCAGAACCGCATCAGCCGCCGCATCCTCGCGAAGGCCGGCGAGCTCGAGCTGGCGCAGTTCGAGGACCCCACGGTCTACGACTCCCTGCAGAACGCCTACCGCGAGGTGGGCAGCCGGCCGCTGGGCGTGTTCTCGCAGGTGCTCACGCTCGGCCAGTCGCTCGTGACGCTCGGGTCGGTCAGCGCGCTGATGACCCAGCTCGGCTGGTCCGTGGTGCCGCTGGTGCTGCTCGCCTCGGTGCCGGCGGTGTGGGTGCAGTCGCGCTTCGGCACCGAGGGCTACCGGATGATCAGGCGTCAGGCGCAGGACGCCAGGCGGCAGAACTACCTCGGCAGCCTGCTCACGAACGACCAGGCCGTCAAGGAGATCAGGCTGTTCGGCTTCGGCGACTACCTCATGGAGCGCTGGCAGTCGTTCTACCTGAAGTTCAGGTACCAGCTCGTGTCGCTGATACGCCGGCGCAGCGCCTGGGGCCTGGCGGCGTCGCTGGCCTCGACGGGCCTGGTGGGCGCTGCCACCGCGGTCGTGCTGCGGCGCGCCGCGGCCGGCGCGATCACCGTGGGCGACTTCGGCCTCTTCATCCAGGGCATCGCGCAGCTCCAGCAGCAGTTCGCGAACCTGCTCTCCGGCATCTCGGGCATCTACCAGAACCTGCTCTACATGCGCAACCTCTACGAGTTCCTCGAGCTGCCCACGGCCGGGCACGACGTCGGCGAGACGTGGGCGGGCCCGATCGAGTCGATCGAGCTGCAGCACGTCTACTTCCGCTACCCGCTCACCGAGCGCGACGTGCTCGTGGACGTGAACGTGCGGGTCGAGAGGGGCCAGACCCTCGCCCTGGTGGGCGAGAACGGCGCCGGCAAGTCGACGCTCGTCAAGCTGATCACGTTCCTCTACCGGCCCACCTCGGGCCGCATCCTCGTCAACGGCCTCGACGCCTCGCGCTTCAGCCCCTCGAGCCTGCGCGCGGAGATGAGCACCGTGTTCCAGGACTTCGGGCAGTACCAGATGACGGTGCGGGAGAACATCGCCCTCGGCGACGTCGCGGCCGCCGCCGACGACCCCGCCGTGCAGGCCGCGGCCGAGCGCGCCGGCGCCGAGGGGTTCATCGACGCGCTGCCCGAGCGCTACGACAACATGTTGGGGCGCTGGTTCGAGGGCGGCAGGCAGCTCTCCGGCGGACAGTGGCAGCGCCTAGCGCTCGCCCGGCTCTACTTCCGCGGCGGGTCGGTGCTGATCTTCGACGAGCCCACGGCCGCCCTGGACGCCGACGCCGAGTTCGAGGTCATCGAGACCCTGCGGGCGCACGCCAGGGGCCGCATCACGATCATCGTCTCGCACCGCTTCTCCACCGTGCGCATGGCCGAGCGCATCGTGGTGCTGCAGGGCGGGCGGGTCGTCGAGCAGGGCTCGCACGACGAGCTGTTGGCCATGGACGGCGTCTACGCGCGCATGTTCCTCAGGCAGGCGCGCGGTTACCTTGAGGGGTACGACGAGCTGGAGCCGGAGGTCGGTTAGGCTCGTCCTCGGCTAGGAGGTTCCCATGTCGGTGACGACCAAGGCCAGCGCGCGCTGGGAAGGCGACCTGAGGGGCGGCAAGGGCACGATGCGCCTACCGAGCGGCGCCTTCGAGGGACCGTACACGTACCGCTCGCGCTTCGAGGTGGGCGCCAGCCGCGAGGAGGGCACGAACCCAGAGGAGCTCATCGCCGCGGCGCTGTCGGGCTGCTTCGCCATGTACCTGGCCAGCGTGCTGAGCAAGGACGGCCACACGCCGGAGAGCGTCGAGGCCGAGGCCGCGGTGGTCATGGAGCCGGGCAAGGGCATCGCGAGCGGGAACATCACGGTCGCCGTGAAGGCGCCGGGCCTCGACGACGCCACGCTGCAGGCGAAGGCGCGCGAGGCGGCGCGCGACTGCCCCGTCTCGAAGGCCCTGGCCGGGTTCGAGAAGACCGTGGAGGCCAGGCTGGCCTGAGGGGCCGGCCGACGGTCCGCCGCGCGGTAGGTCGGCGGGCATACGAGACGAACGCGCCCGGCGGTGATGCCGCCGGGCGTTCGCGTGGCCGCGGTGCGCCGCGAGCGCCGGTCAGGACTCCCTGGGCCGGGTGGGCAGCCGCAGCACGTAGTAGACGCCGTAGGCGGCCACGGCGGCGGTGAGCGCGACGGCCCACCACCGGCCCTTCAGGCCCCACACGACCATGCTGAACCCCGAGGCGGCGAGGATGACGGCGGGTATGACCACCTTCAGCCGCCGCGGCAGGCCCTTGCCGGCGCGGAAGTCGCGCACCCACGTCCCGAACACCCGGTGGTTCATCAGCCAGTTGTAGAAGCGGGGGCTCGACTGGGCGAAGAAGTACGCGGCGATGAGGATGAACACGGTGCCGGGCAGGCCCGGCAGGAGGTAGCCGGCCATGCCGAGCCCGAGGAAGACCACGCCCAGCAGGCGGTAGACGAGGCGCAGCGCCGGGTTCCTCACGACGCGCATCTCGTGCGAGTAGTCGACGAAGGGACGCGCGCCGGCCGCCTGAGCGGCGACGCTCGCGTCCCGAGCGGGTTCGGATCTCACGCCGGCCACTCTAACGCCGGCCCGTGCCGCGGCTTGGGCGCCGGCGAGCGGAGCGGCGCAACGGCGCGCGTCGGCGGGTCCGCCCGGCGGCGACGGGCCGCCGTTCGGCCCTAGGACAGCCGCACCGCGCCCGGCGCGACGCTCACGCGCCGCAGGCCGCGCACGGAGCTGCTGATCAGCACCACCGGCGCGCTCCTCAGGTCGTCCTCGGTGAGCACCGCCTCGCGCACGAGGCCGCGCTCGAGGAGCTCCTCGCGCAGCACGCCGGGCAGGGCGCCGCTCTCCAGCGGCGGGGTGAGGAGCTCGTCCGGCGTGCCGACGTAGACGGTCGCGATCGCGGCCTCCACGAGCTCGCCGCGGCCGTTGAGGAACGCCACGTCGGCGAGGCCGTGCGCGGGCGCGAACGAGCGGCCCAGCTCGTAGAGAGCCCTGTCCGAGGTCTTGTGGCGCCTGGCCGGGTCGCGCTCGTCGACGCGCTCGACGGCCAGGGCCAGCGGCGGCCAGGGACCGGCGCCGGCGAAGGCGACGGCGTCGGCCGGCTCGTCGGCGAAGCCCTGGGGGTAGGGAGGGTCGAGGGGCTCGGTCAGCACCTCGGGGTCGCCCGCCGCCGACAGCGAGAGGCGCACCCTCAGCGCGCGCTCCGCTCCGCCGACGGCCGCGCGCAGGGCGGCGAGCACGTCGTCGGCGCGCAGCGGCACGCCGGTGAACGCCGCCGAGCGCTGGAGCCTCGCCCAGTGCCTGCCCAGGCGCGCGAGGCCCGGCACCTCGCCGCCGAGGGGGACGAGGCTGGGGTCGTAGCGCATGGTCTCGTAGGGGGTGGCCCCGGGCGCGCTCACGGCAGAACGTTAACCGAACCGGGCCCCGCGCTCGCCCATGTCTCATCCGTCCTTGCAAACCTGTCGTTGGGCGCGTAGAGTGACCGCGTTCGAGACAACCCGAGGGATGTCCTGGACGGGGCCTCACGGCCCGAATCGAAATGGCCCACTGCCCGCAGTGGGCAGTTGGGAAATGCTACATGGCAACAGGTAGGGTCAAGTGGTTCAGCGGCGAGAAGGGCTTCGGCTTCATCGAGCAGGGCGGCGGTCAGCCGGACGTGTTCGTTCACTTCTCCGCCATCTCCGGTACGGGCTTCCGTAACCTCAACGAAGGCGACGAGGTCACCTTCGACGTCGAGCAGGGCAAGAAGGGCCTCCAGGCCGCCAACGTGGTCGTGACCACGCCGGCCTCCGGCGGTCGCTACTGACCTGTAGCTAGCGACATCGCTCTAGCGCGATGGGGCGCCCGGGAGACCGGGCGCCCCTCTCGTCATGCCCAGGGGTTCCGCGGGGGCGGCGCCGGCCAGGCCCGCCTCCGCCACCACGAGGTCCGCCCAGGCCACGACCCGCGCCGCCGTGAGCTCCGGCTCGTTGTCCTCGTCGATCGCCAGGCCCAGCAGCTCGTCGCCGCGCAGCGCCAGGGAGGCGGCGAAGGCGTAGCCGGCGGCGGGCCAGCGGCCCACCAGGCGCGCGCCCGTGCGCTCCAGCCGCTCGGCGGCGATGCCGACGGCGTCGAGGAACGTGTCGGGGTAGCCGAGCTGGTCGCCGACGCCGAAGAGCGCCAGCGCGGTGCCGCGCAGGTCGAGGGCCTCGAGCTCGGGGAGCCTGTTCTCGAGGTCGGGCGGCAGCTCGCCGAAGTTCCAGGTAGAGGTGCCGAGGACCACCAGGTCGTGACCGGGCAGGCCGGAGAGGTCCAGCGCGGCTAGGTCGATCGCCGTGACCGCGCGACCGAGCAGCGCCCCCAGCTCGGCGGCCACCAGCTCGGCCACGCGCGCCGTGGTCCCGAAGAGGGTGGCGTAGACGACGACGGCGCGCCCGGCGGCGGTGTCCACGGGCCGAAGCTACGCCCGGTAAGGCGGCGCGCGCCGCGACCCAGGTCAAGCAGGGCGGCGTACCATCGCCGCGGCATGGGGCCCGAGCCTGGGACCGACCACGAAGGCCGGCGCGCCTCGGCGCTCGTCGTCATGGGGGTGTCGGGGAGCGGCAAGTCCACGGTGGGGAGGCGCCTCGCCGCGGCGCTGGCCTGGGACTACCTCGACGCCGACGACTTCCACCCGCCCGCGAACGTGGCGCTCATGTCCGCGGGCCGGCCGCTCACGGATGCCCACAGGGACCCGTGGCTCTCCGCCCTCGCCGACGCCCTGGCCCGGCGGCTGGCGGAGGGCCGCGGCGTGGTGCTCGCCTGCAGCGCCCTGCGGCGCGCCCATCGCGACAGGCTGCGAGCGGCTGGCCCCGGCGTGGCGTTCCTCTACCTGCGCACCGACCCGGCGGCGGCCCGCGAGCGCGTCGCCGCGCGGACGGGCCACTTCTTCCCGGCCGCGCTCGTCGGCTCCCAGTTCGCGGCGCTCGAGGAGCCCGACCCCGCCGACGAGCCGGACGTCATCGTCGTCGACGCCGGCACGCCGCCGGAAGCCTTCACGCGCGTGTGGGCGGCGCGGCGGCTCGCCGAGCTGGCTGGCTCCTAGGTCGGGGCCGCGCCGGTGGCGCCGATGGGCCCGCGCGTCGCCAGCCTCGAGCGGCTACCCGCCGCTAGCGGCGGGAGGAGACGCGGTCCTTGAGGCTCTTGCCGGCCTTGAAGGCGGGGTAGTTGCTGGCGGGGATGCGGATGCGCTCCTTGGTGCCCGGCCGCACGCCCGAGCGGGCCTTGCGGGAGCGGACCTCGAAGCTGCCGAAGCCGGTGAGGGTGACCTTGTTGCCGCGGGCGATCTCCGACATCATCGTGTCCAGGAGCGCGTCGACGGTCTCCTTGACGGCCTTGCGCGACAGCTTCGTGGCGTTGACGACTTCACCGACGAGGTCCGCCTTGCTGACTGTCTTGGATCTGGCCATGTCCTACCCCTCCCTTTCCTACGGCTGAGTTGGCCGAGTATAGGACATGCGTCGCCTGAGAGTAGCGTGTCCCACGGGACGTTCGGCGGAACGGACCCGGCCGACAACACCGTTGACCGTCGGCGTGAGCCGGCCATGAGGTGGGGGGCGCCGTACTGAGAGGTGGGGGGCGCCGTACTGAGCCTTCAGCCGGTGCTCCGAGCAGGGCGCTCACCCGAGGTTGTGCAGCGGGGCCCGTGGGGCTTATACTCTCTTTTCGGCGTCTCGGCCCGCCGGGCCGTGACCGTTCCCGGAGGTCATGCAGATGTTCGCTATCGTGGAATCGGGCGGTAAGCAGTACCGCGTAGCCGAGGGTGACGTGCTCCGGCTCGAGAAGCTTGACGCCGAGGCCGGCACCACGGTGGAACTGCCCGTCCTGTTGCTCGGCAGCGACGATGTCAAGGTCGGCACCCCCACCGTGGAGGGCGCGAAGGTCACGGCCGAGGTCATCGGCCACGGACGCGGCGACAAGCTACACGTCTACAAGTTCAGGGCGAAGACCAACTACCGGCGCCACATCGGGCACCGGCAGAGCTACACCGAGGTGCGCATCACCAAGGTCGAGGGCTGAGGAGGGCCGGACATGGCTCACAAGAAGGGCGTAGGCAGCTCGAAGAACGGCCGCGACAGCCACTCGAAGCGTCTCGGCGTCAAGCGGTTCGACGGACAGTTCGTCCCGGCGGGCAGCATCCTGGTCCGCCAGCGCGGCACGAAGTTCAAGCCCGGCCAGAACGTCGGCCTGGGCCGCGACTTCACGCTCTTCGCGCTGCGGGACGGCACGGTGCGCTTCGCCGACAAGGGCGCCAAGGGCCGGTTCGTCAGCGTCGAGGCGCCGGAGGCGGCCGCCGGCTGAGGCGGGCTCGGGGCCGAGGCGGGCCCCGCAAGAGGCTTGACACGCGGGCGCGGCCCTCGACAGGGGGCCGCGCCGTTCGTCAGGGGTGGCGCGATGCCGTTCAGGGACGTGCTCGACATCACGGTGCAGGGCGGCAAGGGCGGCGACGGCGGCCTGTCGTTCCTGCGCCTGAAGTACGTGCCCAAGGGCGGACCCGACGGCGGCCACGGAGGCGACGGCGGCTCCGTCTACCTGCGGGCCGTCGACGACATCACCTCCCTCGACAAGCTCGTGGGGCGCACGACGTTCAGGGCCGGCACCGGCGGTCAGGGCGAGGGCAGGGAGCGAGCCGGCAGGGCGGGCGCCGACGTCTACATCGACGTGCCGGTGGGCACGCGGGCCACCGACCGCGACACCGGCGAGGTCGTCGCCGACCTGGTGGAGGTGGGGCAGACCGCGGTCGTGGCCAGGGGAGGCAAGGGCGGCCGCGGCAACGCGTCCTTCGCCACCGCCACGCGGCGCACGCCACGCTTCGCCGAGCGCGGCACACCTGGCGAGAGCCGCCGCCTGCGGCTCGAGCTCATGGTCATCGCCGACGTCGGCCTCGTCGGCTACCCGAACGCCGGCAAGTCGAGCCTCCTCGCCGCGCTCTCCAGCGCCCGTCCGGCGATCGCCGACTACCCGTTCACGACGCTGTCGCCGAACCTCGGCGTGGTCGAGCGCGGGCACGAGCGCCTCACCATGGCCGACATCCCGGGGATCATCGAGGACGCGCACCTCGGCAAGGGGCTGGGCCTCGACTTCCTGAGGCACGTGTCGCGCACCCGCCTGCTCGCGTTCGTCGTCGACTCCTCCCAGGACCCCGCGGACGCCCTGCGCGCCCTGCGCCGCGAGCTGAGGGAGTACGACCCCGCGCTGCTCGACCGCCCGGCGCTGCTGGCGGCGAACAAGGTCGACCTCGTGGACGACGCGGAGCGCGCGCGCCTCGAGCGGGAGCTGACGCGCTCCGGCCTGCCCGTGGTCTTCGCCTCCGCGACGCAGGGCACGGGCCTGGAGGACCTCAAGGACGCGCTGTTCGACCTCCTGCCGCCGCGGCCGCAGGGCGTCGCGCCCGTACGGGGTCCGCGCCCGGCCGCGGAGCCGCCGCGCGTGAGGCGCCATCCGAGCGGGGAGGGCTGGGTCGTGACCGGCACCGAGGTCGAGGCGCTCGTCTCGCGCTTCGACCCCACGAACCGCGATGCCGTCGCCTACCTGCAGCAGCACTTCCGCGCGCTGGGCATCGACAGGCTCCTGAAACGGGCCGGCGCCAGGACGGGCGACGAGGTGCACATCGGCGAGGCCACGTTCGACTACCTAGCCGAGGACGAGCCGGCGGGCGAGGCCGAGGCGGAGGGGGCCTAGCGCGGGTTCCGGGAGCCGAGGGCGGGACGGCGGGCGGGGCCGAGGGGGAGACGGCCGCGGACGCGAGGGTCCGGGCACGTGCCGTTCGGGACGCTGGACCCTCATGCGGGCGTGATAGCTTCTCCGCAGGTTCGCCCGGGGGGCGAGGCGGACGCCATCAGTTCATGACCGAGAACGCGATCGTCGAGAGCACCCAGCACGAGTTCACCAGCGCCGCAGCGCGGGCCCTGTTGGGCCGCGTGGAGGAGCTGGTGACGCCGGAGCGCCTGGCTCACGTGCGCCGGGTGGCCGACCTGGCGCTGCGGATAGGCCGCAGCAACGGCTTCTCGCTCGAGGACCTCGAGAGGGTCGAGCTCGCCGCGCTGCTCCACGACGCCGCGCGCGACATGACCGACGAGCAGCTGCTGGGCCTGGTGAGCCCGCGCAACGCCGTCGAGGCGTCGCACCCGCTGGCGATGCACGGGCGGGCCGCTCGCCGCCTCGCCGAGGGGTGGGGCGTCACCGACGAGGTCGTACTCGGTGCCGTCGAGGGCCACGTCTTCGGCGTCGAGGCCGGCGACCGCGTGGGCGCGGCGCTCTACGTCGCCGACGTCTCGGAGCCCGGACGCGGGGTCAACGACGATGTCCGCGAGCTGGCCATGACCGACCTGTGGGCCGCGTACGCGCGCGCCGTGGCGGCGAAGGTCGAGTACCTGCGCCGGACGGGCAAGGAGATCCACCCCGCCACGCTGCGGGCGTACGAGTCGCTGCAGGGACGCGATGCGCGCCAGGGCTAGGCTCGTCACCCTCCTCGGCGTGCTCGTCGCGCTCGCCGGCCTGGCCGGCTACTGGCTGACGCGCGACGTGCAGCGCGGCGCTCTCTCCGAGGACCAGCGCCGGCTCCTCGGCCTGGACGAGGACGACTTCCACGCCAGCTTCGTCGTCGCCGGGCGCGACATCCACATCGCCTACGACCGGTCGGACCCGGTCTACGACGACGAGGGCAACATCGTCGCCTGGCGGCCGGTGAACCTGCAGACCAGCACGCTCGGCACGAACACCGACACGATCCTCTACGTGAACGTCCAGAACGACGACATCACGCTCATCGCCATCCCGCGCGACACCTTCCTCGCCGACCTCGACTACCGGATCAACGGCGTCTACGCCCGGCGCGGGGCCGAGGGCCTGCGCAGCCGCGTCGAGGCGATCCTCGGCGTGCCCGTCGACTACTACGCGATCGTCAGCCTCGACATCTTCCAGAACCTCGTTGACGCGCTGGGCGGCGTCACCGTCGACGTCCCGTACCGCATGTACCACCGCGACAACGCGGGCGGGCTGCTCATCGACTTCCAGCCGGGTCCGCGGCACATGAACGGCGAGGAGGCGAGCCTCTTCATCAGGTACCGCAGCACCCTGCGCGGCGACATCGACAGGATCGACAACGTCAAGCGGCTGGCCTACGCGATGCTGCAGCGCGTCAAGGAGATGAACGTCCGCGCCGTCACGCTGGTGCCTAGCCTCGTCGAGACGTTCCTTGACGACGTCGAGACGAACGCCAGCCCCGCCCTGCTGCGGCAGCTCGCGGCGCGCGTGCCGAACCTGCGGCTGGCCACCACGGCCACGCTCCCCGTCTCCGAGAGGGAGGGCTCGACGGCCGTCTTCTACGACCCCGCCGAGGTCCGCGCGTTCATGGCGCAGACGTTCGGCGGCGTGGCGCGCGACTTCAGCGAGCCCCCCGAGCAGGGCCTGCTCGTCACCGACCGCTCCGGCGTGCCGGGGCTGGGCCGCGTGTACGTCGACGCGCTGGTCGCGGCCGGCGTGCCCGAGGAGCTCATCACGCTGCGGGAGGGCGACGGCGCCGAGCCGGGCCCCACGCGGCTGCTGGCGACGCTCGACGCGTGGTCGGACGCCGACTACTACGCCGAGCTGCTGCACGCCAGCAAGCAGCAGGTCGACCGCATGGACCCGTACGACGGGCGGAGCGTGAAGCTCGAGCTGGTGCTGGGCTCGGACGCCGCCGAGCGGATCGACCACGACGAGGCCGTCATGGCCAGCGTCGCCCACTAGGCGCGGCGACGGGAGCGGAGGAGCGTTGGCAGCGACAACCGAGACCGGGGCCGAGGCCGTGGCCGCCACCGAGGGGGGCGTCCCGAGCGAGGTCCAGACGATAGTGGACGCGCTCGACGACAAGCGCGCCGTCGACATCGCCGTGCTCGACCTGCGGGAGGCGTCCGAGTCCCTCGACTGGTTCGTCATCGCCTCGGGCGAGTCGACGCTGCAACTCCAGGCGATGGAGGAGAGCGTCCGCGAGCGCATGAAGGCGGCCGGCCACCTCCCCAGGGGCGTCGAGGGGCCGTCCAACCGCTGGGTGCTCATCGACTACGGCACCGTCATCGTTCACGTCATGAGCCCCGAAGCGCGCGAGTTCTACGACCTGGAGGGACTGTGGGCCGACGCGAACCGGGTCGAGGTGGTCCCGAGCTGACCGGCGCTATGGCGGCGGGGGCGGGGACCGACCGTGCCGCGCCCGGAGCCGCCGCGGCCGCCCCGAGGCACTGGGCCGAGGAGCTCGCCGAGCGCGCCCTCGTGGGCCGGGGCTACGAGGTGCTGAGGCGGAACTACCGCCTGCGGGGCGGGGAGATCGACCTCGTCTGCCGGGCGCCGGACGGCACCGTGGTCTTCGTCGAGGTGCGCCAGCGGCGCTCGGCCGACCACGGCGGCGCGGGCGAGTCGCTGTCGGCGGCCAAGCTGCGGCGGGTGCGCCGTGCGGCCGCCCGCTTCCTCGCCTTCGAGCTCGGGCGGCCCGACGCGCCCGCGCGCTTCGACGCCGTGCTCGTCGCGGGCGACGGCCCGAGAACCGTGATCAGCCACGTGGAGGACGCCTTCTGATGGCCGCGGTGCCGAGCCGATCGAAGTGGGGCCGGGCGGCCGGCGCCGGAGGCGGGCCCATGCGGGAGAGGTCGACCTGATGGGCGGGCGGGCACGGCCGGTGAAGGTGAAGGTCTGCGGGCTCACCAGGCCGGAGGACGCCCTGGCGGCGGAGGAGCTGGGCGTAGACGCCATCGGCCTGGTCTTCGCCGAGTCGCGGCGTCGCGTCGACGAGGCCGCCGCGCGCGAGGTGGTCTCCGCCGTCGGCCCGTTCGTCGTCAAGGTGGGCGTGTTCCGCGACCAACCGCTGGACGAGGTGCTGCGGCTCGTCTCGCGCCTGCGCCTCGACGCCGTGCAGCTGCACGGCGCCGAGGACGTCGCCTACGCCGCCGCCGTGCGCGAGGCGGCCGCCGTGGTGCGCGCCGTCTCCGCCGAGGGGGCCCCCACGCCCGAGGCGCTCGACGGCTACCCCGCCGACGCCTTCATGCTCGACGCCCGCGAGCCGGGCTCTGGTCGGGCGTTCGACTGGGAAGGCGCCGCCGCCTGGCGCGGCCACCCGCGCCTCGTCGTCGCGGGCGGCCTCACGCCGCGCAACGTCGTGTCCGCGATCAGGGCGCTCGCGCCCTACGCCGTGGACGTCAGCTCCGGCGTCGAGTCCGCTCCCGGCGTGAAGGACCGGAGGCTCATGGCCGCCTTCGTGCGGGCGGCGCGGTCGGTGGTAATCCACAGCCCGGCCGGGCGGACCGCGGCGGGCTGAGGCAGGCCGCGCCGCGTTCGCTGCGGCGGCGACGAGGGTGCCGGAGTTATCCACAAACAGGGTCGATTCTCCGCAGGTCTGTGGACAAGGCGGCGGGCTCCGGAGAAGGTCGCGGGCAGGACGCGCCGAAACGGCGAGTGCCGTCCAGGACGGCATCTTCTCGGGCGCCCCGACGCGCCGTCGGCAATATCAGAACGGGCGCCGCCTGTCAATAGACACACTTATCCACAGCGGCGCGGGTGCGCCGCGGAGGCCGTCCGGCACGGGTCGGGGCGCCCCGCCGATGTACGCTGCTAGCCACACGCCAGGCGCCCGGGCACGCCGCCGGGCGAGACCCACCGCCGGCGCGTCCCCACGCCGGTCCGAGGAGGCTGTGAGCGCATGCAGACCGTGAACATCGCTACCGCCCGCCGCTTCTCGCTCGCCGAGGTGCAGGTAGGCCGGCTGCTGCAGGTCGGCGGCCTGACCTGCGAGCTCGTCTGCTTCGAGGCCGGCCAGTCGTGGCAGGGCCGGCAGGGCGAGGCGGTCGTCTACCAGGTGCTGGAAGGCGAGGCGCTGGTCAGGTCGGGCGACGCCACCGAGCGCGTGGGGAAGGGGCGGCTGGTGGCCCTCGAGGGCGGCGAGGAGCACGCGCTGGAGAACGCCGGCGGCGGGCTGCTCGTGGTCCTCGCCGTGCGGAGCGCGTGAGCAGGGCGGCGCTCCCCGGCTGGGCCGACGCGGTGAGGCTGCTCGACGAGCAGCGCGCGCTGATCGCCAGGGGCGGCGGGGAGCGCGCGGTGGAGCGGCAGCACGCCAAGGGGCGGCTCACCGCCAGGGAGCGCATCGCCAGGCTCGTCGACGACGAGGCGGGGGCGTTCCAGGAGCTCATGGCCTTCGCCGGGTGGGAGCTCTACCCGGAGGCCGGCGGCGCGCCCTGCGGCGGGGTGATCACCGGCCTCGGCCGCATCCACGGACGCGACTGGATGATCATCGCCAACGACGCCACCGTGAAGGCGGGGGCGTTCTTCCCGATCACGGCGAAGAAGGTCATCCGCGCGCAGACGATCGCGCTGGAGAACCGCCTGCCTACCGTCTACCTCGTCGACTCGGCCGGGGTCTACCTGCCGATGCAGGACGAGATCTTCCCCGATCAGGACGACTTCGGACGCGTCTTCTACCTGAACGCGCGCATGAGCGCCCTCGGCGTCCCCCAGCTCGCGGCGATCATGGGCAACTGCGTGGCCGGCGGCGCCTACCTGCCGGTGATGTGCGACAAGCTCGTCATGACGGACGGCTCCGGGCTCTACCTGGCCGGGCCCGCGCTGGTGAAGGCCGCGATAGGCCAGGACGTGAGCTCCGAGGAGCTGGGCGGCGCGGCGATGCACGCCGAGGTGTCCGGCACCGTCGACTACCGCGAGCCCGACGACGAGGCCGCGCTGGAGCGCCTGCGCAGCCTCGCGTCCGGCTACGCCCGGCCCCACCCGGCGCCGTGGGCGCGCGACCGCGTCGAACCGGCGCCGCCGGCCGAGGACCCGGCGGGGCTCGAGGAGCTGCTCCCCGCCGAGGGCGGCGCCAGGTCGTACGAGGTCAGGGAGGTGCTCGCCCGGCTGCTGGACGCCGGACCCTTCGACGAGTACAAGGCCGACTACGGCGAGACGCTCGTGTGCGGCAACGGCCGCCTCGGCGGCTACCCCGTGGGCATCGTCGCGAACCAGAAGCGCGTGATCAGGAAGCGGGGACGCATCGAGATCGGCGGGGTGATCTACGGTGACGCCGCCGACAAGGCCGCCCGCTTCGTGCTGAACTGCAACCAGGCGGGCGTGCCGATCATCTTCCTGCACGACGTCAACGGCTTCATGGTGGGCCGCGACAGCGAGCGGGAGGGCATCATCCGCCGCGGCGCCAAGCTCGTGAACGCCGTGTCCAACAGCGTCGTGCCGCGCATCAGCGCGATCCTGGGCGGCTCGTACGGGGCCGGGCACTACGCGATGAGCGGCAAGGCGTTCGCGCCGCGCTTCATCTTCGCCCTGCCCAGCGCCCGCTACGCCGTGATGGGCGGTCAGCAGGCCGCCAGCACGCTGCTCGACATCCAGGCCGCGCAGCTCAGGCGCCAGGGCAGGGAGGTGGACGGCGAGGCGCTCGATGAGCTGCGGCGTGAGGTCGCGTCCCGCTACGACGAGGCGCTCGACATCCGCTACGCCGCGGCCCGCCTGTGGGTCGACGAGGTCGTGGCCCCGCGCGAGCTGCGCGACGTGCTGATACGCGCCCTCGAGGCCTGCGCTTGCGCGCCCGTCGCCGAGTCGTTCCCGCTGGGGGTGTTCCAGGTCTGATGTCGCTCACCTTCGGCAGCCCCGCCTTCCTCTGGCTCCTGGCGGCCCTGCCCGTCGTGGTGCTGCTCCACTTCCTGCGGGCGCGCAGGCTGCGCCACGAGGTGTCGGCGCTGTTCCTGTGGGAGCGCGCCACGCAGGCGGCGTCGCGCAGGCGCCGCATCAAGCCCTCCTGGCTGCTCCTCGTCCAGCTGCTGTTCACCGCGCTCGCCGCCCTCGCCCTGGCGCGCCCGGCGCTCGTCGCGGGCCAGGCGCCCGACCGCGTCGTCGTCATCGACGCCTCGGCCTCGATGGCCGCGGCGTCCGGCGAGGCCTCGACGCGCCTCGACCTCGCCCGCGACCTGGCCCGCGACCTGTCCCGCGGCGCCGGCCGCGTCGCCCTCGTGCGTGCCGGGGTCGAGCCGACGCTGATCGCCCCGCTGGAGGCGGGCGCGGCCGAGCGGGAGGAGGCCATCGCGTCGCTGGTCGCCGGCGACGCCTCCGCGGACATCGACGGTGCGCTCGACCTCGCCGCGGACCTGCTGCCGGGCGCCGAGGTCCACGTGATCACCGACCAGCGTCTGTCGCTCGGCGCGGCGCGCGTGCACGCCGTGGGCGACGAGGCGCAGAACGTCGGCATCAGCGCCTTCACCGTCGGCGTCGGGCAGGTGTTCGTCGGCGTGGTGGCGAGCGGCCCGCGGCCCGTGCAGACGCGCGTGGTCCTCGAGAGGGACGGCGAGGAGCTGGCCTCCTCCGACGTCCTGGTGCCGGCCGACGGGGTCGGGACCGTCACGTTCCCGCTGCCCGACCTCTCCGGCGTGATCGCGGCGCGCCTCGACGGGCCGCCCGACGCGCTGCCGCTCGACGACGTCGCCTACGCCGGCAGCAGGCCGGTCGCGGTCGTCACCGACGACACGCACGGCGCCGCCACGCGGGCGCTCGAGGCGGTGCCGGCGGCCGAGGTCTCCTACAGCCGCGGCGCGGCGTTCCTGGCGGCCGACCTGCGGGTGCTCACCTCGGGGCTGCCGCCCGCCGCGCCGGGCCCCTACGTCTCCTTCGCCGCGCCCGCGCAGGAGCCCGAGTACGCCGTGATCCGCGACTTCGACAGGGCCCACCCACTCCTGCGCTTCGCCGACCTCTCCGAGGTCGTCGTCGGCCTCGACCCGGGCAGGGAGCCGTGGCCGGCGGAGGAGGAGGGGTGGCGCGTCCTCGCGCGCACCGCCGACCTGACGCCGGTGATCAGGGTCAGGGAGGAGGAGCCGTTGGCGCTGGAGTTCGCGTTCCACCCCAGCCAGACGGACCTGACGCTGAGGCCAGCCTTCCCCGCGCTGTTCGCGAACGTGGTGGCCGCCCTGGGCACCACGGCCAGCGCGCGGCTGGGCGAGGCGGTCGGGGACCTCGGGCCCTGGTTCGAGCCCGGCGTCTACGAGCAGGATGACGGGCGCGTCGTCATGGCCTCGCTGCTCTCGGCCGGCGAGTCGCGTCTGCCCGCCGAAGCCGGGGCGGAGGCGGACCGGGCCCCGCCGGCAGGGGAGCCGGAGGCGGCGGGAGCGCGGGAGCCGGACGCGGAGGCTTCGCCGGCCGCGGAGGCTCCGCCGGCCCCGCGTCGCGCCGGCGCCGCGCCGCCCGAGGGCGCCGCGCCCACGCCCGTCGCCGTGGTGCTCTCGGCCCTCGCGCTCGCCGCCCTGCTCGCCGAGTGGGTGCTGCGCCGCACGCGCTTCGCGGCGAGCTGACCGGTGCGCCGGGTCGGCACGCCCGGCGCTGCCCGACGCCGCTCACGGCGCCCGCCGGAACGGGAACCGCGCCACTCTGCCGCCGGGATCGCCCTGGTTAGACTGCCCGCGTGACCCGCGCCGACCTCGGGCTGCCGCTCGTCACCGCCCTCGTGCTGGCCATGGGCCTGGCGACGCTGAACAGCGCGGCGGCGGGCGGCGGGCAGTTCGAGCGTCAGCTCGCCTTCCTGGGCGGCGGCGTGCTGCTGTGCGCCGCCGTGCTCTGGATCGGCAAGGTGCGCATCGTCCGCTTCACGCCGCACCTCTACGTCCTCAGCATCGGGCTCCTCGTCCTCGTCCAGCTCATCGGGCGCGAGGTGAACGGCGCGAAGTCGTGGCTCTACGTAGGGCCCCTGCCAGGCTTCCAGCCGAGCGAGCTGGCGAAGATCGCCCTCATACTCGCCCTGGCCTCGGCGATGCACGAGCGCCCCATACGCGGTCTCCTCGACTACCTGCGCATCGGCGCCCTCGCCGGTCCTCCCGTGGCGCTGGTGCTGGTGGAGCCCGACCTGGGCTCGGCGCTGGTGATCGCGATGATCGCGGCGGGCATGGTGCTGGTGCGGGGGGTGCCGTGGCGCCAGCTCGTGCTCATCGTGCTGGCCGTCGTGATCGCCACCCCCACGGTCGTCCTGCCGAACCTGGCCGACCACCAGCGCGCCCGCCTGCTGTCGTTCCTCGACCCCGAGGCCGACGCCAAGGGCAGCGGCTACCAGATCATCCAGGCGACGATCGCCGTCGGCTCCGGCGGCCTGTTCGGCAAGGGCTACAAGCAGGGCACGCAGGGCCAGCTCGGCTTCATCCCAGAGCAGCACACCGACTTCATCTTCCCCGTGCTGGCCGAGGAGGGCGGCTTCGTCGCGTCGGTGACGCTGCTGATCCTCTACGGGCTGCTGTTCTGGCGGCTGGTGTCGATGGCGTCGGAGTGCCCGTTCGAGCGCGACCAGCTCATCATCGTGGGGGTCGTCGTGCTCATCGGCTTCCAGGTGCTCGTGAACATCGGCGTCGCGCTGGGCCTCGCGCCCGTCACGGGCATCACGCTCCCGCTCGTCTCCTACGGCGGCACGAGCCTCCTCTCGACCCTCCTGGCGCTGGCGATCGCGTTCACGGTGCACCGCGACCGCTACGCCGAGTGGTGAGTCGAGGCGCCGGCACCCGAGCACGCGCGCGGCCGGGGCGCGGGGCGCGTCTGGAGCGGGTGGTCCGGGACTCTCGCTGGGAGTGACGCGCTCGCACGGCGCCAGGCGTGCCCGGCGCCGCTCCACCGCTACGCCGCGCCGCGAGGCCCTCTGATAACGTCGGTGCCATGAGCGACACCGGGCAGACAGCCCCAGCCGCGGCGCCCGACCCCGCCACGCCGGGCGGCAAGGAGGCGATCCGCGCCCAGGTCCTCGAGGCGCTGAAGGTCGTGCGCGACCCCGAGATCCCCGTCAACGTCGTCGACCTGGGCCTCGTCTACACGGTCGACATCGACGACGCCGGCAACGTCGGCATCGAGATGACGCTGACGAGCATGGGCTGCCCCGTCCAGGACCTCATACAGGCCGACGCCGAGCTGGCCGTCATGAAGGTCGACGGCGTCAACTCGGTGACGGTCGACTTCGTCTGGTCGCCGCCGTGGAGCCCGCAGAAGATGACGGAGGACGGCAAGCGCCAGATGCGCATGTTCGGCTTCAACGTCTGACCCGGGCGCCGCCGCGCGCGGCCGCCCCGACCCGGTATCTTCCTACCCATGTTCTTCCAGAGGCGGCGCCGCACCGACGCGCGCGCCGAGGGCTGGCTGGCGCTGGCGAAGGAGCTCGAGCTAGCGCCGTGGGACGACCTCGCCGGGCGCCTGCAGGACCAGCTCGGCCTCGGGCCCGGCGAGGTGGCGCCCGTGTACGCGCTGTCGCGTCCGGGGCAGCCCCGGCTCGTGCTCTTCGACCAGGCGCGCGAGCGCATCGGCCCGGCCGGGCGCGTGACGGGCCTCAGGAGCTGCGTGCTGGTGCGCGCCGAGCCGGTGGTCGCGCTCGTCTCGATGCGGGTGACGGAGCGCCTCGGGAAGGCGATGGAGCTGATCGAGGCCGGGCGCACGGGCGGCGAGCGCGTGGAGACCGGCGTGGACCCCGACTTCGACGGCCGCCTGGCCGTCTACGCGCGCGACGCCGCGGGGGCCAGGGCGCTCCTGACGGCGCCGGTGCGCGAGCTGCTCCGGCGGCTGCTGTGCTCCGGGCCCTCCGCGGCGGAGGCGCCGCCGGCGCGGGGGCGCGTGGCGCCCGTCGTGGTGATCGGCGGCCGTAACGTGCTGCTCACGCTCGAGGAGCCGGAGCCCGTGGGCTTCGACCGGCTGGCGGCCGCGGCCGCCGACATGCTCGGCCTCTACGCCGCGCTCACCGCCGCTACGCCCGATGGTACGGGTGACCGGACCTGAGGGCCTCGACCCGGTAGAGCTGCTCCAGCAGCACCACGCGCGCCAGGTCGTGCGGCAGGGTCAGCCGGGAGAGGGCGAGGGCGCCGTGCGCCGCCGCGCGCAGCTCCGCCCCGTGGCCGTCGGGACCGCCGAGGAACAGGGTGAGGCGGCTGACGCCGGCGCGCTCGAGCCCGGTGACCCTCTCCGCCAGCTCCGCCGTCGTGAGCTGCTCGCCCCGCTCGTCGAGCAGCAGGAGGTGTCCGTCGGCGTGCCGCAGCGACTCGGCGGCGTGGCGCGACCTGGCCTCCGGCGGACCCAGCGCGGAGCGGTCCTTCACCTCGACGACCTCGAGCGCCGCCAGGCCGCGCAGCAGCCGCGCGTAGCGCTCGGCGGCTTCCGCCAGCGGCCCGCGCTTGAGCGAGCCGACCGCGACGAGCCGGTAGCGCACTACCTGGCTTCGCCGGGTACCGGGCTCCGCTCCTCGACCCGGGGCAGGTCCTTCTCCGTGAGGCCCAGCTTCGCGAGGAGCTCGGCGCGCCGCGACCGGCGCATGCCGGAGCGGGCGAGCGCGGACGCGAGCGCGGCCCTGTCGAGCGCCGCGACGACGGCGGCGAGCTCGGTGCGCGAGAGCGACCGAGCGTGCAGCACGTGCTCCTCGAACGCCTGGTAGGCCAGGGGGCAGACGGCCCTCACCACGGTCGCGACGGCGTCCCCGTAGGCGCGGATCTCGTACTGCGCGTGCCAGTCCATGCGCAGGCGCAGGAAGTGGAAGAGGTTGTTGAGGTCGATCTGCCAGTACATCTCCGTGTAGAGGGAGAGCGGCAGGTTGATGCGGGCGAGCTCGCGCGCGACGTCGTGCTCCAGCAGGCCCTCGTACTCCTCGTAGGCGCGCGCCTGACCGCCGGCGAGGACGTCGAGCACGCGCTCCTGCAGCTCGGGCGGCACCTCCCGGGAGTCCCCGCCCTGCTTGTTCGCCTTGCTCTGGAGCCTCACCTCGTGGCGCCGGGGCACGTAGAACTCGTCCCTCATCACGCTGTAGCGGCCGCTGATCTCGTTGAGCCGCGCCGTGCGGTGCCGGATCCACTGGCGCGCCACGAAGATGGGCATCTTGACGTGGAAGGTGAAGATCACCTGCTCGAACGGGCTGGTGTGCTGGTGCCGCAGGAGGTAGTCGATGAGAGCGGCGTCCTCGCGGACGGTCTTCGTCCCCTGCCCGTACGACACGCGCGCCGCCTGGACGATCCTGTCGTCGCCCCCCAGGTAGTCGACGAGGCGCACGAAACCGTGGTCCAGGACGGCGATGGGCTTGTCGAGGAGCTCCTCGGCTGCGGGCACGACGACTCTCGCCATGCCGGGACTGTAGCAGTCCGGTGACGGAGGGTACCCCGCCCGCCCGCGCGGGGTGCGCGCCCCGGCTCGCTGGGGCGGGCGACCCACCCGCCGACGCCCACGGCCGAAAGATGAGAAGTGGATGAGTAGCGACCTTCACATGGGGACTTTGGTCCCTTGCGCATGGGCATCCTGGGCT
Organism: Trueperaceae bacterium; assembly: GCA_036381035.1. Taxonomy (NCBI): domain Bacteria; kingdom Thermotogati; phylum Deinococcota; class Deinococci; order Trueperales; family Trueperaceae; species Trueperaceae bacterium. The sequence goes on from DASVDQ010000003.1 coordinate 27,113, forward strand.
CTCATCGGACCTTCACGGCGTTGACATGAGTCGTACCGTGTGGTCTACTCTGGGTCGGACTCTCTCGGGTCCTGGGCCGCAGCGAAAGGAGGTGCACCTACTTGAACCGGCCCCGGAGCGTGGGGGTCACCGATGACACTTCCAGCGGATGGTCAGGGCGCGGCGAGGAAACACGGAAACTCCCGGGCCCCCTTGACGTGAGAAGCGCATCGGGTTCATGCAATGTCATCAGTTCAAGGGGTAAACCACATGAAGAAGCTCGCAGTAACGCTCTTGGCAGCAGTGCTGGCGAGCGGCGCTTTCGCCCAGGCTTCGTTCCCGGACATCCCGGCGAACCACTGGGCCGGCGACGCCGTCGACCGCATCGCTGACCTAGGCATCGTCATCGGCTTCCCCGACGGGACGTTCCGTGGTAACGAGGCCTTCACCCGTTACCAGGCCGCCCTCGTGGTCAGCCGACTCCTCGACGTGTTGAGCGAGAACCTGGACGCTGCCCTGGCTCTGTCGCGGGCCGACATCGAGTCGCTGCGCAACGCGGTCCAGGAGCTCTCGTCCGACCTCTCCGCCCAGGGCGTACGCCTCTCCTCGGCTGAGTCCGCCATCGCGGGCCTGTCCGACGAGGTCTCCGCCCAGGGCGAGCGTCTCTCCTCGGCTGAGTCCGCCATCGCGGGTCTCTCCGACGAGGTCGCCGCCACCGCGGCTCGCCTCGACGAGCTCGAAGCGCGCCTGAGCGAAGCGGGCGGCGTCGATCCGGCGGTCCTCCGTGACCTCCAGAACCAGATCGCGTCGCAGCGCGTCGCCATCGACACGGCGCAGGCCCAGGCCGACGCCGCCGCCGCGCGCGCGGACGAGGCCTACAGCCTCGCCAACCAGGCCAACACCCAGGCCACCCAGAACGCCGAGCAGATCGCGGCGCTCAACCGCCTGGCCCAGGTCCTGAGCGAGCGCATCGACGACCTCGAGTCCGCCCTCGGCGAGGTCGGCGGTCCCGTCGCCCCGAGCGACAACGCCGCCCTGTCCGACGCCATCGAGCGGAACCGCAGCGACATCGCCAACCTGCGCGAGTTCGTCATCCTCCTGAACCGCAACCAGGTCGCCCTGCGCGACCGCGTCGCGGCGCTGGAGGCCAGCGACGCCGAGCAGAGCGCCGCCATCGCGGCCCTCGAGGACCGCGTCACCGCGCTCGAGGAGAACCCGCTCGGCATCACGGGCAGCATCTCGGTCAGCTACTTCGTCGGCCGCGTGCTGGGCAACCCGTTCGACGTCGACCGCGTCTACGGCCTGAACAACGAGCGCGACATGGGCGCCTCGGTGTTCTCGTCCGGCGCTGCCGAGCTCGACGGCGACTCCAGCTCCTCGTCCAACTACCGGACGGAGGTCGGCGAGGTCGCGCAGGACCGCCACGACATCGAGCAGACCTCGGGCACCGCCTCGGCGACGCTGAGCCTCACCTTCAGTGCGGGCTCCACGTTCGACGGCGCCGGCAGCCCGAACGCGCTCAACTCGTTCGAGGCCGTCCTGGTCATCGACATCGAGTCGCAGGACTTCGACACGAACGGCGGCAACTTCGGCCAGCCGATCAACCTGTTCCGCATCGACGAGTTCACGACGACGTTCTCGCCCATCGGCGCCGCCCCGCTGACCTTCCAGTTCGGCACCGACGTCGAGACCGGCTTCACCCCGTACGTCGTGGCCACCGATGACCCCGGCTTCGTCGCCACCGTGGCGGACGTCGACTTCCTCAGCTTCGTCGACCCGACGCTCACGGTCGTCTACACGACGCCGGCCCAGGACACCTACCTGCGCGGCGCGCGCCTGACGCTCTCGCCCTTCGAGGGCGTGACGCTGGGCGGCAGCTTCGCTCAGCAGGCCGAGAACGCCGCCGACAAGGACGACGTCCTCGCCGACAACGTCACCACGACCGTGTGGGGCGTCGACGGCAGCGTCAGCCTCAGCGTGTTCGACCTCGGCTTCGAGTGGGCCAACGGCAGCAGCACGAACCCGGCCCTCACGGCCGAGAGCGTCCTGTACGCCACCCTCGACGTCGACACGGCCGGCGCCGGCATCCCGATCCTCTCGTCGCTCGGTGCCAACTACCGCAGCATCGGCGACCAGTGGACGGCCAACGGCTACAACCTCGGCGCCGACGACGGCGGCTTCCCCTTCGCCGAGGACCAGACCGGCTTCGGCGTGAACGCCAGCCTGGCGCTCTTCATCCTCGACCTCGACGCCTACTTCGACTCCTACGGCACGACCGCTGGCGACAGCGTGACGGCCTTCGGCGTCGACGCCAGCGCCGACCTGTTCGCCGGCTTCAGCCTCGGTGGCTTCTTCCACCAGGCCTCGGTGAACGGCACGGTCGTGGACGACGTCCGCACGTTCATCGACGGCAACGAGAACCCGGTGGCTCTCGCCGGCGCCGATGTCGAGCGCGACGACAACTTCAACACCGGCTTCGGCGTCTCGCTCACGCACGACGGCGACGCCGAGAACGCGCTGGTGCACGGGCTGAACCTCGAGGCGAGCTACTCGCAGCTCGACGCCGACTTCAGCCGCACGCTGCTCGAGGTGAACGCCGACATGGACCTCACGGTCTCGATCGTGACGGTCACCCCGTACGTCGGCTACACCATGGACAACGACTCCGACACGCTCAGCGACGACTACACGGAGCTGCGCGTCGGCGCCGGCCTGTCCACCGAGCCGCTCAACGTCTACACGCAGCCGAGCCTGGTCGGCGCGGTCAACTACCGCACCGCCAACTACAGCGACGCCCAGACCTTCACGGCGACGGAGCTGCAGTGGAGCGTGGGACTGGTCCTGAACCAGTTCATCTTCGACCACAGCACCCTGACCGCGAAGTACGGCTCCTGGACCGGCACGAACATCAACAACGCCACCAACACCCGTGGCGCTGGCGACTTCGCGACGGACATCAGCGGCGGCGACGTGGCCGGTACCGGCACCCAGAGCACCTCGGGCTACGAGGTCATCTGGAACTACTTCGACCTCGAGTTCGCCTACGGCGTGTACCAGAACGACAACAACGGTGTCGGCTCGTCCGCCCAGGCCTTCTCGATCGCTTACACGGTCGACCTCCAGTAAGTCGACCGCGGCCTAGCGCCGCAGCGAACCGGAGACCCCGCCCACCCGGGCGGGGTCTCCTCTTGGCGTGACGGCCGCGCGGACACCCGAGCCACCGAGACGCGCCGGCAGCCGGGTCCGCCGGGGCGGCTGCCTCGGCCGGGCTCCAGGGGCGGGCCGCGCGGCCCTAGGCGACGACCGTGAGCCCGCCCGGCTCCAGCTCTACGACGTAGCTCCGCCCCTGACCGGCCGACTCACCGTCGGCGTGGCCGTACCTAGGCACCGACCACTCCACGCTGAGGCTGCGCCCGCGGTGCAGGGCGACGCGGGGGTGCGAGAGGTGGGTGCCCCGCATCACGCGGGGGAGGAGGGCCAGCGTGCCGCCCGTGCTCAGGTCTCCGGCCACGACGACGTCGAGCAGGCCGTCGTCGACGCTGGCCACGGGGGCGAAGCGGAAGCTGCCGCCGGTGCGCGGACCGTTCTGCGCGGCGACCAGCAGCGAGCGCCCGGCGAACACGACCCGTCCGTCGACGCGCACCTCCGCCTCGGCGGGCCTGGCGCCGCCTAGGCTCGACAGGACCGCGTAGAGGTAGGCGGCGGGGCCCTTGAGGAAGGCCGGGGCGCTCGAGAGCCGGTGGGCGACGTGGGCGTCGAGGCCGGTGCCGAAGGCGTTCACGAACGGCGCGCCGTTCACGAAGGCGAGGTCAACGCGGCGGCGCTCGCCGGCGGCCAGGCGCGCCACGGAGGCGGCCACGTCCCCGCGCGCGAGGCCCAGGGCGTGGGCGAAGTCGTCGCCGGAGCCGAGGGGCACGACGCCGAGCGCGCGGCTGCGGACCCGCCGGGCGCCCTCGGCGCACAGCAGCCCCGTCACCACCTCGTGCACGGTGCCGTCGCCGCCCGCGGCGACGACGGTGGCGCCGGGCGGGGCGTCCGCGGCCAGCGCGGTGGCGTGGCCCGGACCGCTCGTCACGTGCAGCGCGTGCTCGAGGCCGGCGGCGTCGAGGAGGCGCAGGAGGTCGCCCAGCGCGGCGCGGGCGGCGCCGCGCCCCGCCACGGGGTTGAACACCACGTGGTGCACGGCGGATTCTACCGCCGCCCTCGACGCGGTGGACGCCGCGGCCGGCGCCGCCCTCGGCCGCTAGACTGGCGCCATGCTCACCACAGCGGACCTGTTCGACCTGGAGCGCGTGCCCGGCGAGCTGCGGCACCTGCTCGACGAGGAGCTGCCGTGGCGCGTCCTGGCGCGGTTGGACGAGTTCGGCGACGCGCTCGTCACGGAAGCCGGCGACGTCCATCCCACCGCGGTCGTCGACGGGCCGCTGTACATGGGCCGGGGCGCCAGGGTCGGGCCGCACGCCTACCTCACGGGCCCCGTCTACTTGGCCGACGGCGCCGAGGTGGGCCACGGCGCGCGGCTGCGGGGGCCGGTGGTGCTGGGGCCGGGCGCGGCGGTGGGCCACGCCAGCGAGGTCAAGCGCTCGCTGCTCCTCGGCGGCGCCAAGGCGCCCCACTTCAACTACGTGGGCGACAGCGTCGTCGGCCACGACGTGAACCTGGGCGCGGGGGTGAAGGTCGCGAACTTCAAGGCCTTCGGGGACGAGGTGCGCTCCGGCGGCGTGGGCACGGGCCTGCGCAAGTTCGGCGCGGCGATCGGCGACGGCGTCTCGATCGGCTGCAACGCCGTCCTCGCTCCGGGCACGCTCGTCGGCAGGCGCTGCGTGATCTACCACGGCGCCACGGTGCGCGGCGAGGTGCCGGCCGCCACGGTCGTCAAGCTGAGGCAGCACCACGAGACCGCACCGTTCGAGGGCTGACGCCGGCCGATGATCCCGCTGCGGGACGCGAACCCGGCGCACGGCCGGCCGTACCTGACGTGGGCGATCGTCGCCGCCAACGTGCTCGTGTTCCTCTACATGGGCAGCATCGGCGACTTCTTCACGCTGCTCGGCTTCGTCGCCGACTTCGGCTTCGTGCCCGCGGAGTTCGTCCGCTCACCCGGCGACTCGCTGCTCAGCCTCTTCACCAGCCTCTTCCTGCACGGGGGCTGGGCCCACCTGCTGTCGAACATGGTGTTCCTCGTCGTGTTCGGCGACAACGTCGAGGACCGCTTCGGCCGCGTGGGGTTCCTGTTCTTCTACCTGCTCGGCGGCGCCGTCGCGACCCTGACCCACACGCTCTTCGCCGGTCCCTCCCCGGTGCCGCTCGTGGGGGCCTCCGGCGCGATCAGCGCGGTGCTGGGCGCCTACATCGCCCTCTTCCCGCGCCAGCAGGTGCTCACGTTCGTGCCGCCGCTGTTCCTCCCCTGGCTGGCGCTGTCGCTGCTGGCGAGGGTGCCGCGGTTCTTCCTGTTCTGGCTGCCCGCCTGGGTGTTCATCGGCTACTGGGCACTGCTGCAGCTCCTCGAGGCCGGCGCCTCGCTGCGCCTGCCCGCCGGCGAGGGCGGCGTGGCGTGGTGGGCGCACGTGGGCGGCTTCGTCTTCGGCCTGGTGTGGACGAACGTCGTCGCGCGCGGGCGGCGGCGCTGACGTCCGGGTCGCTCAGCCCTGCGCGGGCTCGATGAGGCCGTAGTCGCCGTCGCGGCGGCGGTAGATGACGCTGATCAGGTCGGTGTCGACGTTGTGGAAGACGAAGAACGTGTGCCCCAGCGCCTCCATCTGCAGGGCCGCGTCCTCCGGCGCCATCGGCCGCAAGACGTGCCTCTTGACCCTGACGATGCGGGGGCTCTCGTCCGGCTCCTCGCCCTCCGCCTCCTCGTCGCCCGCGCCGGCGGGCCCGGCGTCCGGCGGCGGCGGGGCGGCCTCCTGGCGCCTGGCGAGCAGCCTGCCCTTGAAGCGCTTGAGCTGCCTGTCGAGCTTGTCGACGACGAGGTCGATGGCGGCGTAGGTGTCCTGCGCGCGCTCCTCGGCGCGGATGATGCCGTTGGGCAGGTTCACCTGCACCTCGACCGTCGCCGGGTTGGCCGCGTCCTCCTTGGTGTCGAAGGACATGACGACGCTGGCGTCGACGATCTGGTCGGAGACCCGGTCGAGCTTGGCCAGCTTCTCCTCGGCGTAGGTGCGCATGGCGTCGGTGACCTCGAGGTTGCGGCCGACAAGCTTGTAGATGTTCATGGCGCTCCCTTCGGTCGCTCCCGAGGGCAGCCGCGCCCCCGGGAAGTGAGTCTACCACCGGCCCCGCGGACGCCCCAGGGCCAGAGCTCCCTGGCGGAGGGGTTGTCGGCTGTGCTAGACGGCGTTCCTGGCGTTGGTGGTACAGTCTTCCCGGTGGCCCCGCGAGAGCGCAGCAGGACGGCTAACGGCGGGTCGCACGCGGCCGGTGACGGTCGCGTCGTGGCCGGGTCGCAGGCGTCCTCCGAGCGCCCGGTCCGCAACGGCAGGCCCGGTGCGGAGCGCGACCTCAGGCGCTGCGCGGCGGGGGAGGGCATCGAGGTCCTCCAGGAGAAGTGGGTGCTCCACATCGTCCACGCCCTGCTCGACGGGCCCAAGGGCTTCAACGAGCTGGGCCGCATCGTCGGCGGCTGCAACCCCACCACGCTGACCCAGCGCCTCTCGAGGCTCGAGGAGCTGGGCGTGCTGCACAAGGAGCCCGGCCGCGCCGGCGGGCGCTGCAGCTACTCGCTCACCGAGGCCGGCCTGGGCCTCGAGCGCGTCATCGCCGCCATAAGGAGCTGGGCCGCGGCGCACCTGCGCAACGGCTCGCACGTCAGGGACGCCTAGGCCTAGGACGCGGTCCTAGCGCCGGCGGCCGAAGAGACCGCGCCGTGAGCGCTTCAGCTCCTCGACCTCCGCGCGCAGCCTGTCGTTCTGGTCCTGCAGGGCCAGGAGTCGCTGCTTGAGCTTGGCGTTCTCGCCGCGCAGGCGCTCGATCTCCTCGGCCTCACCCCCCGGAGCCCGCGGAGCGGGGCGGGCGCCCTGCGCCTGGCCGTCCTGGCCCGGCGCGGCGGGCCTCGCGGCGCCGCCCGCCTGGCGCGCGTCGAGCTCCTTCAGTGACTCCTCGATCACGGCGGTGTCGTGCTTCACGCGGGCCGGCGCGCGGGCCTGCCTCAGCTCGGCGGCGAGGATCAGGCGCGTCGCGCGTTCCCGCAGCGCCTTGTCGCCCAGCGGCTTGGGCACGAGCAGGTCGACGCCGGCGTCCTCGGCCGCCGCCCTCACTTCCTCCGGCACGCCGAAGGCCTCGCCCGGGTCCACGGTCACGATCACGGGCACGTGCTGCAGGCGCGCCACGAGCTTCAGGCGCTTGCACACCTCGGTGCCCGCCATGCCGGGGAGCTCGTACGCCAGCACCACCAGGGCCGGCGTGTTCGTCCTGAGGAACTCGAGCGCCTGCTTCGCGCTCTCGACCTGGGCGATCGTGCTCTCCCCGTCGGAGAGCAGGAGGTCGAGGAGCTGCCTCTGTCCCGGGTCTGGGTCGGCGATGAGGTACTGCCGGGAGCCCATCCGGCCCGAGGGTAGCAGACGGGCCGCTCACGCCCCACTAGGTCGTCACGCCGCGCCCGCGGCGTGCTGCGGACCCGTCGGTGGCTGCCCTCAGGCCCCCTTGACGGGGAGGTTCGCGATCAGCACCATGCGCTCGCCCTGCTGCTCGACGCGCACGTCGTAGTCGGCGTCGGCGGCGGGGAAGTGCTTCTTGATCACCGACAGCAGCTCCCGCTTGAGGTCCTCCATGCTGCCGGGCGAGAGCTTCGCCCTGTCGTAGGTGAGGACCAGCTTGAGCCGCTCCTTGAGCTCGTCCTTGGAGCGGCGGCGCCGGAACAGGCCGAACATCACGCGCCCCCGAACAGGCGCCTCAGCCCGGCCAGGAAGCCGCCCTGCGGCTCGAAGCTGGGGTAGGGCACGTCCTCGCCCTTGATGCGTCTGGCGATGTCGCGGAAGGCCGTGCCGGCCCCGAGCTTGCCGCCCCCGTCCTCGAGCGACGCGGGGTTGCCCACGTTCGTCGAGACGATGATCCTCTCGTCCTCCGGCACGATGCCGATGAGCTTGACGCCGAGGATCTCGAGGACGTCCTCGACCTCGAGCATGTCGCCGCGCTTGACCATCTCCGGCCGCAGCCTGTTGATGACCAGCCGCACCTCGGGGATCTCGCGCGCCTCGAGCAGGCCGATGATGCGGTCGGCGTCGCGGACGCTGGAGACCTCGGGGTTCACGACGACGAGCGCGCCGTCGGCGGCGCTGGCGGCGGTCTGGAAGCCCGACTCGATGCCGGCCGGGCTGTCGATGAGGACGCGGTCGAAGCCCTCGTCCTCCAGCAGGGTGCGCACGGTCTCCTTCATGCGCGCCTCTGATAGCGCGCTCTTGTCGCGCGTCTGCGAGGCCGCCAGCAGGAAGAGGCTGTCGACGCGCTTGTCGCGGATCAGGGCCTGCTTCAGCTTGCAGCGCCCCTCGAACACGTCGATGAGGTCGTAGACGACCCGACCCTCGAGCCCCATGACGACGTCGAGGTTGCGCAGTCCGACGTCGGTGTCGATGACGCAGACCTTCTCACCGAGGCGCGCCAGTGCGGCCCCGACGTTGGCCGTGGTCGTCGTCTTGCCGACGCCACCCTTGCCAGACGTCACCACGATGGCTTTGGCGTTCACTCTGTGGTCCCTCCTCCAGGAACCGGCGCCGGGCTCCCAGGCGCCGCCCTCGGCCTCCCAAGGGACAGGGTTCGCGGGACTATACCATCCAGGAGGGGCCGAACCCGGAGCGGCTCGGCCCGTCTCCCTCGCCTCCCGGCGGCCCGCGCACGCCGGCGTCGGCGGTCGCCGACAGGCGGCCGAGCCGCCCCAACCGCCGCGCGGACGCTCAGGCCCTCGCCAGGCTGGCGTACTTCAGCAGCAGGCGCTTGGCGCCGGCCGACTCGAAGACCACCGTGATCTCGGTGCGGGCCCCCTCGCCGGAGAGGCCGACGACCGTGCCCGTGCCGAACTTCGGGTGCCTCACCCTCTCGCCGCCGCGGAACGTGGGGAGCGACCCGGCGTCGCCGGACCCCCGCAGGCTCGACTGGGGCAGGACCGGCGGACGCCAGACGTCGCGTCCGAACTTCGAGCGCGACCCGGCCGTCGCGAGCTCCTGGCCGAAGACGTCGGTCTCGACGACGTGGTCGCGGGGGATGTCCTCGAGGAAGCGGCTGGGCCGCGTCGGCTCCGTGCGGCCGAACGCCAGGCGCGACTCGGCGTGGACGAGGTAGAGCTCGTCCTGGGCGCGCGTGATGCCCACGTAGAGCAGCCGCCGCTCCTCCTCGAGCTCCTGCAGGCTGCCCGTGGCGCTGCGGTGCGGGATCAGGTTCTCCTCCAGACCGATGAGGAAGACCACGGGGAACTCGAGCCCTTTGGCGTTGTGGAGGGTCATGAGCGTGACCGCATCGTCCTCCACCTCGCCGTTCACGGCCTTCACCGCCCTGTCGTCGACGCTGGCGAGCAGCGCCGCCTCGTCGAGGAAGTCGGCGATGCTGCCCTGGTGCTCCTCCTGCCACTCGGTGACGGCCGAGACGAGCTCGTCGAGGTTCTCCAGGCGGGCCTCGGCCTCGTGCGTGCCCTCGCGGCGCAGGGCGTCGGCGTAGCCGGTCTGGTCGATGACGGACGCCAGGAACGCGGCGGCGGGCAGCTCGTCGGCCTGGCGCGAGAGGTCGTCCATCAGCTCCACGAACTCGGCGGCGCGCTTCACGGCCGGCGTGCCGGGCACGACCTCGGCGGCGCGGCGCAGCGCCTCCGAGAAGGGGACGCCCTTGCGGTCCGCCCAGGCGACGAGGCGCTGCTCGGTGGTGCCGCCGATGCCGCGCTTGGGCCGACCGAGGACGCGGCGCCAGGAGACGTCGTCGGCGGGGTTGAGGGCCGCGCGCGCGTAGGAGAGGACGTCCTTGACCTCGCGCCTGTCGTAGAAGCCGACGCCGCCGACGATGCGGGCCGGGATGCTGGCGCGCCTCAGCGCCTCCTCGATCACGCGCGACTGCGAGTTCGTCCGGTACAGCACGGCGAAGGCCTGGTAGGGCAGGCCCAGCTCGGCCTTGCGGCGCTCGATCGTGCGGGCCACGAAGTCGGCCTCGGCGCGGTGATCGGCGGCGCGGTAGAGCCTGACCTTCTCGCCCCCGTCCTTGACCGGCCTCAGCTCCTTCTCGAGGCGGCCCTGGTTCTGCCTGATCACGGCGTTCGCGACGGCGAGCACGCTGCCCACCGAGCGGTAGTTCAGCTCGAGCCTGTAGACCTGGGCGTCGGGGTGGTCGCGGCGGAAGTCGAGGATGTTGCGCACGTCGGCGCCGCGGAAGGCGTAGATGCTCTGGTCGGGGTCGCCCACGACCATGAGGTTGCCGTAGGTCTCGGCGAGCTGCTGCGTGAGGCGGTACTGGGCGGCGTTGGTGTCCTGGTACTCGTCGACGTGGATGAACACGGCGCGCTGCTGCACGCGCTGCAGGACGTCGGGGTGCTCGTCGAAGAGCTGCACGGTGCGGCCGAGGATGTCGTTGAAGTCGACGGCGTTGGCGGCGGCGAGGCGCTCCTGGTAGCGGGCGTAGACGTCGGCGACGGCCTCGAGGGGCAGCCCCGCGACGATCCGCCCCCAGGCGCGCTCCCCCTCCTCCCGCAGGCGCGACGGGCTCCACAGGTTCGACTTCGCCCTGTCGATCAGCGAGCGGAACGTGCGGGGGTTGGCGTCGGCCATGCCGGAGAGGCCGCTCAGCACTTCCTTGAGGAGGTCGAGCTGGTCGCCGTCGTCGTAGATCGCGAAGCCGGGCCTGAGGCCGATGCGCTCCCCGTAGGTGCGCAGGATCCGCAGGCAGGCGGAGTGGAACGTCGAGACCCACAGGTCCCTGGCCGGCTCGCCGATGAGGCCCGCCACGCGCTCCTTCAGCTCGCCGGCCGCCTTGTTCGTGAACGTCACTGCCAGCACCTGCTGGGGCAGGACGTCGTGCTCGGCGAGCAGGTAGGCGATGCGGTGCACGACGGTGCGGGTCTTGCCCGACCCGGCTCCCGCGAGCACGAGGGCCGGCCCCTGGAAGTGGGTCACGGCGGCGCGTTGTTCCTCGTTCAGGGGTGCTAGCAGCTCGTCGACGGGCACGGCGGTCCAGCATACCGCGGGCCCGGAGCCCCGAGACGTTAGGCTGTGCCCCGGTGATCAGGGCTGTCTGCTTCGACCTCGACGGCACGCTCGGCGGCTACGCCGGCGACTTCGGCGGCCTGATGGCCATGGCGCGCACCGAGCTCGGGCTCGAGAGGTGCGACATGAACCGGTTCACCTCCATCGTCCAGCAGGAGCTGACGAGCGACGGGCCCCTCGACCTCACCACGGCGCTGGAGCGCACGCTCGAGAGGCTCGAGCAGCGACCGCCGCCCGGGCTCGAGGACGTGGCGGCGTCGATCACGGCCCGCTACGCCTCGGAGGTGCGCCCGGCGCCGGGCGCGGCGCAGCTCCTCGAGCACCTCGACGGCTCCGGCGTGAGGCTCGGCCTCGTCACGAACGGGCCGGTGGACATGCAGCGGGCCGCGCTGGGGGCCCTCGGCTTCGAGAAGCGCTTCCGCGTCGTGATCGTCTCCGGCGACAGGGACGTGGCCGCGCGCAAGCCGTCGCGGCGCGTGTTCGGCCTGGCCTGCACGGGGCTCGAGACCCTCCCGGAGGAGACGCTGATGGTGGGCGACGACCCCGTCGTCGACGTGCGGGGCGCGCTCGACTACGGCATGCAGGCGGTGCTCGTAGGCTCCGACCGCGACGGCAGGGAGCTCGGCGTCGCGTCGGTGGGCGGCATGGAGCCGCTGGCGGCCCTCCTCAGGTCGCGCTACGGCCTGTAGGACGACGCCGGCGGCCGGGGAGAGGTGCGTGCGGCCGCGGGGCAGAGGTAGGGCACGCCGTCGCGCTCCGGCACCGCCCGCCCGCGGGGCGGCGCGAGCGACCCGTCGCGGCGGCAGACCCAGGTCGCCTCGTCGCCCGGCTCGAGCGTCACGCCGGGGCGGTACTCGCGCGCCACGGGGTCGCAGGCCCGGCAGGCGTCGACCGGCGGCGGTTCTACGGCCACGGGCCCCGGCGGTGAGCCGGCCGCGGGCTCTGCGCTAGACTCGCCGCATGGACGAGAGGCAGGTCGCCTTCTACCGCGCCTGGGCCGAGATGCTCGAGTGGATGAGGGAGTACGCCGCCAGCCGCGAGGGCGCCGCCTTCACGAAGGAGTCCGACTTCCCGGACTACATCTACAGGATGGAGAGGCCCTACGACCTGCCCACGACGATCATGGTGGCGAGCCTCTCCGACCCCGCGACGGGCCTGCCGGTGCTGATGGCGAACGCCAGCCCCCGGCACGCCGTGTTCAAGGAGGTCGTCCTGCACCCGTACGACAGCCACGTCTACCGCAAGCTGACGCTGGCGCCGGACGGGAGCGGGCTCGCCGAGGGTCGCCGCAGGTTCACGCGGGACATGCTCTTCGCGCTCGCCGACGACCTCTTCGGGGTGGGCGAGCCCGTGGCCGGCTGAGACGTGGCCTCGACCGCGCCTCAGGGCGCGGTCAGCGTGTCCGCCAGGCGCGCCGACAGGTCGGCGGCGCAGAGGAAGCCGCGCCCCGCCAGGGCGCCGTAGTAGGTGACGGCGGAGGAGAGGCGGCGCACCACCGGCCTCCCGGAACGCCGACGCGCCCTCACCCCGAACCAGACGGCCTCGAGCTCGGCGCCCGCCAGGGCGGGCACCGCCCAGGCCGCGGCGTCGCGCAGGCCGAGGGCGGCGGACCGGAGCTCGTCGTCGGGCGGGCGCTCGGGCGCCAGCGAGCCGCCCGTGACGACGGCTCGGCCGGCCGCGAGCACCGCGTTCACCGCCCCCGCCAGGGGCGGCAGGTCCAGCTCGGCGGCGTCGTCCGGCAGGCGCAGCAGCGCGGCCACGCCGCCCTCGACGACAAGGCGGGGCAGGCGGCAGCCCGGCGGGGCGGGCGAGGCGCCGGGGCAGAGCACGACGCGGCGCGCATGCAGCGGCCCCGCCGACGTGGTCACGACGGCGCCGCCCGGCGCGGCCGCCACGCCCGTGGCCTCGACCCCGCGCAGCAGCTCGGCGCCGCGGCTCGCGGACGCCGACGCCAGCGCTGCCAGGAGCCTCTCCGGCGCGACCCAGCCGCCGCGCGGAGCGAGCAGCGCCCCGTGGGGCGCGTGCACGCCGTCCGGGACCTCGTCGGGGGCCAGCCAGCGCGTGCCGTCCCCCGCCGCGGCGGCCACCTCCCGCCACAGGGCCGCCTGCCGCGGGCTCGGCGCCACGCGCAGCACGCCGGTCGCGCGTGCGCCGGGGTCCAGCCCCTCCTCCTCCAGCGTGCGCGCCAGGCGCCAGAACGCCTCCAGACCCGCCAGGTCGGTCGGCCTCGCCCGCGCCGTGCGCCCGCGGTAGGGGTTGAGGAGGGCCGCCGGCACCGCGGAGGCCCCGGCGGGCGCCGCGGTCCTCTCGACGAGCGTCACGTGGGCGCCGCGACGCGACAGCTCGTGCGCCAGAGTCAGGCCGGCGACGCCGCCCCCGACGACGATCACGTCACGGCGGCGGCTCAGGACGGCCTCTCCGCCACCAGGGACTCGCGCTTGCCCCCGGGCGGGCCCGGCGCCTTGCTCACGAACGCCCCGGCCGCGGCCAGGCGCCGCCGCACCTCGCCGCTGACGCTGTAGCTCACCAGGCGCCCGCCCGGCCGCAGGGCCCGCACGAGGAGCGCGAGGAGCTCCTCCTCCCAGGCCTCGGGGTTCGCGCGGGGGCTGAACGGGTCGAGGTAGACGGCGTCGAAGGCGCCCGTCGGCAGGCTCGGCGCCACCTCCGCGGCGTCGCCGACGACTAGCTCCAGCTCCACCCTCCCCGCGGAGAACCCGTGGCTGCCCGCGCTCGGACGCCCCCCGAGGCCGGCGAGCCAGGCGTTCAGCGACGCCGGGACCGCACAGGGCGCCAGCAGCTCGCCGTAGCGGAGCTCCGTGACCACCGCCGCGGGCAGCGGGTCGCGCTCCACGGACACGTAGCGGAGGGCGGCGCCGGCTCGCGCGGCGGCGCACGCGGTCACGAGGAAGTTGAGGCCCGTGCCGAAGCCCACCTCGAGCACGGCGGCGCGCCCGCGCTCCAGCAGCAACTTCGCCACGCCCGAGGCGCCGAGGAAGACGTGCCTGGCCTCGGTGAGGGCGCCGCGCCGCGAGCGGTAGGTCTCGCCGTAGCGCTCGCTCGCCAGCGTGAGAGACCCGTCCAGCGTCGTTAGTGGCCCCACCATGTCACTCTAAGGTCGTCCCCGGTAAGCTGACATGTCGCGGCCGAGGAGACGGCGACGCTTGAGGCGGCATGGCCGAGGTCTGGGACCAGTCAGTGCTGGCGCTGCGGCGGCTCTACGAGATCGTCGTCGCGGCGGCGTCGCGCGTGAGCCTCGACCCGGCGACGTGGGGCCGCGACGCCTACCTGGTCCTCGCCGGCGCGGCGCTCCTCCTCGCCCTGCTGGTCTCCCTGCGGTGGCGCGGCCGGCGGCGCGCCAGGGGCCCGCAGTTCCTGCTGACGAACGGCGTCGTCGCGCTGCTCGGCCAGCACGACCCGGCGGCCGCCGCCGACGGCGGGCCGCGCCGCCCCGCCCACCTCGTGGCGCCGGCGGAAGCCGACATGCAGCTCCGCGTGACGTTCAACAACCTCAACCCGTACCCGGTCCAGCTCCTCGAGGTCGCCCTGACGACGGGGGGCGGGCGTCTGCCGGTGGTCGCCGACGCCTCTGCGGTGGTGCCGCCCAACGGCGCCGTCGACGTGGTGGCCGACGTCCGCGACCTGCCCGGCGAGCGCGGCACGCTGCAGATGTTCGTGTTCGCCACGAAGGCCCGGCCGCAGAACCTGCGCGTCACCGTGCCGCTGGAGTGGGAGCCGTGGAACCTGCGTTACCGGGTGAGGGCGACGCGGCAGCGCGTCGACGCCTCGCGCGGCACCGCCTCGGAGCAGGTGACCCGCATGCAGCGCGCCGCGGCCCGACGCGCGGCGGCCAGGGCACGCCTCGACGCGGCCGCCCGCGCGCTGCGCCGCTGGCTGGGCGAGACGGTGGGCGCCCTGGCGGAGCGCCGGCGCGAGGCGGCCCGTGCCCGGCGCGAGGCGGCCCGTGCCCGGCGCGAGGCGGCGCGGGCGGCCAGCGAGGCGGCGGCGCGCGCGGGCGCGGTGGACGGCGAGCCCGGCGGACCGTTCGCGGTGCCGCTGCCGCCCAGCCGTCGCCACGAGCCAGGGGCGCGGCCGCAGCGGCTGCACCACGAGGACGAGGCGCCGGAGACCGGGGACTCGCGCCCGGCGGACGCCGTCGCCGTCGGCGAGCCGCGCGCCGAGGAGCCGGCCGAGGAGCGCCCGCGCCCTCGCCTGGAGTTCCCCGACGAGTTCTAGCCCCCCTGGCCGGCGTCCGGGAGCCGGCCGCCCGTGCGGCGTGGTTATGCTCGGTGCCCGGAGGCCGTGATGAAGATCGAGAGCGTCGAGCTGCGCGAGGTACGTGCCGACCTCAGGTTCAGGTTCGAGACCAGCTTCGGGGTCGAGAGGGACCTCACGAAGGTCGTCCTCGTGCTCCGTTCCGGGGGGCTGGAGGGCTACGGCGAGGTCACGGCCGGCAACGTGCCCGGCTACAGCTACGAGACGAGCGCGACCGCCTGGGCGGCGCTGTCCGAGTACGTGCTGCCGCAGGTGGTGGGGCGCGACTTCGCGACCCCGGCGCAGCTCCTCGACGCCGTCAGGCGCGTGCGCGGCCACAACATGGCCGTCGGAGCGCTGGAGTGCGCGTTCTGGGACCTGCAGGCGAAGGCCGCCGGCCTCCCCCTGTGGCAGCTCCTGGGCGGCGTGAGGACGAGCATCGCGGTCGGCGCCTCTCTCGGCATACAGCCGACGGTCGAGGAGACCGTCGAGGTGGCGCAGCGGCACGCCGCCGAGGGCTACCGCCGCCTCAAGTTCAAGATCAAGCCCGGCTGGGACGTGGAGCCGCTGCGGGCCGTGCGCGAGGCTCTGCCTGACATGCCGATGACCGTCGATGCCAACAGCGCCTACTCCCTCACCGACGCCCGCGTGTTCGCGGCCCTCGACGAGCTGCGCCTCGACTACATCGAGCAGCCCCTCTCCCACGACGACCTCGTCGACCACGCCGCGCTGCAGTCGCGCCTCGCCACGCCGGTCTGCCTCGACGAGTCGGTGCACTCGGCCGCCGACGCCCGCAAGGCGCTAGCGCTCGGCGCCTGCCGCGTCATCAACGTCAAGGTCGGGCGCGTCCGCGGCCTCCTGGAGGCGCGCCGCCTGCACGACGTGGCCATGGCCTTCGGGGCTCCGGTGTGGTGCGGCGGCATGCTCGAGCTGGGCATCGGGCGCGCGCTGAACCTCCACCTGAGCACGCTGCCGAACTTCACGCTCCCCGGCGACACCGCCAGCGCCACGCGCTACTGGGGCGACGAGGACATCGTCGAGGAGCGCCTCGATGCCGTGGACGGCGTGCAGTCGCTGCCGGCCAGCGGTCCCGGCCTGGGCGTGACGCTGCGCCGCGACCTCATCGAGCGCAAGACCGTGCGGGTCCTGGAGGTCTGAGGGCGTCCCGCGGGGGACGAGGGCGCCGCGGACCGACCGGCGGTGCACCGGCCGCGGCGGCGCGCGACGGGGCGCCGCGCCGACTCACATGCGCGCCAGCACCGTGTCGAGCCGCAGCAGGTCGAGCAGGGCGGCGTGGACGTGGCCGTTGCTGGCGACCAGCACGCGATCGCCCAGGCGGTACGGGGCACCGCCGTCGCCGGTGACGGTGCCGCCGGCCTCGCGCACGATCAGCACGCCGGCGGCGACGTCCCAGGGGTTGAGGCCGAGCTCCCAGAAGCCGTCGATGCGCCCGCTGGCGACGTAGCAGATGTCGAGGGCGGCCGAGCCGGGCCTGCGCACGGACCTCACCCGCGGCAGGACGCGGGCGAAGACCTCGAGGTTGAGGTTGATGCGGTCATCGACGTAGGCGAAGCCCGTCGCCAGGAGCGCCTGCCTGAGCTGGGAGGTGGCGGTGACGGCGAGCGGCCGGCCGTTGAGCGTCGCGCCGCCGCCCCTCGTGGCCGCGAAGAGCTCGTCCCGCTCGGGGTCGTAGACGACGCCCACGATCACCTCGCCGTCGGCCTCGAGGGCTATCGAGACGCTGTAGAAGGGGAAGCCGTGGGCGTAGTTGACGGTGCCGTCGAGCGGGTCGACGATCCAGCGCATGCTGCCGTCGGCCTCCTGGCCCAGCTCCTCGCCCACGACGGCGTGACCCGGGTGCTCCTCGGCGATGACGGCCCTGATCCGCTCCTCGCACAGCCTGTCGACGCGGGTGACGAGGTCGATGTCGGACGACTTCGTCGTGACCCCCAGGTCGGTGCCGCGCTCGGCCAGCTGGATCGCGGCCGCCTCCCGCGCGGCCCTGATCGCCGTGCGCAGGTAGGCGTCAGTGTCCGGCGCCATGCCCCGCCCCCACGGGCACGCGCTCCTCGTGGACGGGCGGGCGCTCCCACTCGTCTCGCCGGGCTTCCCCGGGCGAGGCCTCGGCGCGCAGGGTCTCGAAGCCGCGCCCCGGTCCCATCCGCAGGATCAGGCGGGCGTGGCGGTCGTAGGTGAAGAAGTTGTAGGCCCAGCTGATGACCGCCGAGAGGCGGTTGCGGAACCCGGGCAGGTAGATCAGGTGGAGGAAGAGCCAGCCGAGCCAGCCGAGGAAGCCGCGCAAGCGCAGCCCCAGGAAGACCCGCGACAGCTCGGCGATGCCGGCGCTGCGGCCGATGATCGCCATGTTGCCGAGGTCGCGGTAGACGAACGGCTCGGCCTGCCGGCCCTGCAGGCGCCTGACGATCGAGCGGGCGGCGTGCTTGCCGCCCTGGATCGCGACCTGGGCGACCTGCGGCAGCAGCTTGCCCTCGGCGTCCTTCGCGCCGGCCAGGTCGCCGACGACGAAGACCTCCGGGTGGCCGGGCAGGCTCAGGTCGGGCTCGACGGCGACGCGGAAGCCGCGCTCGAGCTCGGCCTCCAGCCCCTCGCCGAGCGGGTCTCCGCGCACGCCTGCCGCCCAGATGACGGTCTGGCAGGGGATGAACTCGCCGGACCTCAGGGTGACGCCGTCGGCGCTGACGTCGACGACGGCCGAGCGCAGGCGCACGTCGACGCCGCGGCGCCTGAGCACGCGCTCGGCGTAGCGGCGGCTCGACTCGCCGAAGGTCGGGAGCACCTCGGGGCCCATCTCGATGAGCACCACGCGCGCCACGCGCAGGTCGAGCTCCGGGTACTCGGCGGGCAGCACGCGCTGGAACAGCTCGACGAGCGCGCCGGCCATCTCGACGCCCGTCGGTCCGGCGCCGACGATCACGAACGTCAGCGCGCCGTCGTCGATGGCCCGCGGGTCCACCGCGGCCCTCTCGAAGCGCGAGAGGATGTGGCTCCGCAGCTTGACGGCCTTGTCGAGGTCCTTCAAGGCGAAGGCGTGCTCGCGCACGCCCGGCGTGCCGAAGTCGTTGTAGACGGCGCCGTTCGCGAGGATCAGGTAGTCGTACGGCAGCCTCTCGCCGCCCTCCAGCTCGACCTCCTTGGCGTCCTCGTCGACCCTCGTGACCAGCCCCATGCGGAAGCGCACGTTGGGCTGGCTCCTGAACACGCTGCGCACCTGGTGCGCGATGTCGCCGGCGTCGAGCGCGGCCGTGGCCACCTGGTAGAGCAGCGGCTGGAACGTGTGGTAGTTGTGCGCGTCGACGAGCAGGACGTCCACCGGGGCGTGCCTGAGGGCCTTGGCGGCGTACAGCCCGCCGAACCCCGCGCCGACGATGATGACCCGTGGCCTGGCCTGTGCCTGCATGAGCGCTCCTCACCCCGCCATGCGGGCGGCGCCAAGACCCGCGGGCGGCGGGACCTATGTCCCTCGTGAAAGATAGTACAAGCTCGCGCGGCGGACTGGCGCGGCCGGGCGACGTAAGGGGAGCCGGGGCCGCGGTCCCGGTGGCAGCGCCGCGCCGCGGCGGCCCAAGGGCGGGCGGGCCCGCGGGCCCGTCGGTCTAGCGCGCCATCTCCAGCGCGATGCGCCTGCCCGTGGGGGTGTCGGCGATGCCGCCCTCGCCGGTCTCGCGCAGCTCGGGGGGCAGCAGCCGGCCGACGGAGGCCATCGCCAGCACGACCTCGTCGGGCGGGATCACGGACTCGATGCCGGCCAGCGCCAGCTGGGCCGAGGCGACGGCGTGCACGGCGTAGAAGGCGTTGCGCGACACGCACGGGACCTCGACGTAGCCGCCCACGGGGTCGCAGACCAGCCCGATCGTGTTCATCAGCGCCATCGCCGCCGCGTGGACGCAGGCGCGTGCGCTGCCGCCGAGGAGCTCGGTGACGGCCGCCGCCGCCATCGCCGCGCTCGAGCCGATCTCGGCCTGGCACCCCCCGGTGGAGCCGGCGATGAACATGTGCTTGCCGATGACCTCGGCTACGCCCGCGGCGAGGACCAGGGGCATCACCAGCTCCTCGTCGCCGCGGCCGAGGTGGTCGGCGACGCCGATCAGCGCGCCGGGCACGGTGCCGGCGCTGCCGGCGGTCGGCGCCGCGACGATGCGGCCCATGCGCGCGTTCTCCTCGTTCACGGCCATCGCGTACGCCTGCACGCGCTTGAGGAGGGGGGAGCCGAGGACGTCGGGCGCCCGGTCGAGCTGGTTGGCGTTCCAGCCCACCATGCCCGTGCGGCTCGGCTCGCGCGAGGCCAGGCCGCGCCTTATGGCGTCGCGCATCTCGCCCAGGCGGGCGAGCATCGCGGCCTTGAGACGCTCGGCGGCGGCCGCGTCGTCGCCGACCTCCTCGCGGAGCACGAACTCCGAGGCCGGCCCGGGCGCTTCGGCGATGTCCTGCAGCCTCACGAAGGCGCCTCGGCGGCGAACGGTCCCTGCATGACCTCGGGCAGGGCGCGCAGCCAGGTCACGTAGGGCAGGTTGGTGAGGTAGTCGAGCGCGTACTGGTCGAGGCGCTTGTCGATCTCCACGGACATGAGCGCCAGGCCGCCGCGGCGCTCGCGCGCCGAGAAGATCGAGCCGATGTTGCCCTCGTCGTCGGCCACGACCCGCGCCACGCGGGCGATGACGCCCGGCTGGTCCTTGTGGAGCACGAGGAGCGTGTAGTACGAGCCCGAGAACCTGGCGTCGAGGCCGTTGACCCGCGAGACCTGCACGAGGCCGCCGCCGAGGCTGGAGCCGAGCAGCGAGACGCTCTCGCCGTCGGCCTCGGCCTCGACGAGCACCGTGTTCGGGTGGACGTCGCCCAGGTCGGCGGCCGCGAACTCGAACTGAAGGCCCTCCGCGCGCGCCAGGTCGAAGGCGTCGCGTATGCGCGGGTCGTCGGGGAAGGCGCCGCAGAGGCCCGCCACCAGGGCCAGCTCGGTGCCGTGCCCGCGGGCCGTCTTCGCGAACGAGCCGTGCAGGACGAAGCGCGCCCGGCGCGGCCGGGCGAGCAGGCAGTGGCGGGCGAGCAGCGCGATGCGGCAGGCGCCGGCGGTGTGAGAGCTCGACGGGCCGACCATCACGGGGCCTATCTGGTCCAGGAGGGCCACGTCAAGAGTCTAGCGCCGGGGTCGTCCGCCGCCCGTCCGCGCCGCACGTTCGGTGCAACGCACGAAGCGGCCCGCTCGCGCGAGCGGGCCGCTGGCTGTTCGACGTGCCGGCGTCAGCGGCGGACGCGGTCCTTGAGGCCCTTGCCGGGCTTGAAGGCCGGGTACTTGCTGGCCGGGATCTTGATCTTCTCTGTCGTCCCCGGCCGGACGCCGGTGCGCGACTTGCGCTGGCGGACCTCGAACGTGCCGAAACCAGTGAGCTGGACCTTCGATCCCGAGTCGAGGGCCTTGCTGATCTGGTCGAGCATGGCGTCCATGATGTCCTTGACGTCCTTCTTCTTGAGGCCCTTGGACTCGGCGACCTTGCTGACAAGGTCGGCCTTCGAGACGGTCTTCGCCTTCGCCATCGGCATCCTCCTCGATTTCGTAGATCAGCTAGGCGCACTCTAGCAGAGGCCCGTTATACCCGCAAGTGAAGAATCGCAGTCTCAGACGGGCTTCTGCCGGTCCGCGGGCAGCAGGGAGGCGATGCGTCGCTCCGTCTCGGCCGTCAGGGACCGCGCGGCCTCGCGGCCCTTGCCCACGGGCTGTATCGGCTCCCCGAAGGCGACGCGGAACGACCGCCCCTCGCGCCAGACGGCCGCCGGCGCGATCGGCGCTCCGGCCGCCAGCGCCAGGTAGGCGGCGCCGTCGAGCGCCTCGGCGTCGCCCGCGTTGCGGGTCCCCTGTATGAACACGCCGATCGCCCTGCCGGCGCGCAGGCGCCTGAGCGCCTCCTTGATCGCGCCCACGTCGCTGCGGCTGCGGTCGACGGGGAACGCGCCGAGACCGCGCAGGAAGGCCGCGGCCAGGGGGGTGGAGAACAGCTCGACCTTGGCCATGAAGTCGAGGGGCCGGGGGATCGCGACGCCGACGATGGGCGGGTCCCAGGCGCTGAAGTGGTTGCAGGCGACGACCAGCGGGCCCTCGCGCGGCACGAGCTCGGCGCCCTTCACGCGCAGGCCGCGGAACAGGCGGGCGTAGGCACCCACGACCACGTAGGCGAGCCGGTGGAAGTAGCGGGGGGAGAAGATGCGCTCCAGCAGCGTCACGGACGACATCGTACCGGCCCTCAGCCGGGCTCGGCGGCGGGCCTGGCGCCGGCGTGACGCCGCCGCGCCGTGGCCGTGACCTCGGCGGCCACGGCGGCGCCCACGAGGAGGATCAGCAGCGCGAGGTAGAGCCACAGGAGCACGGCCAGCAGGCTCGTGATCACGCCGTAGACGAGGTTGAAGCGCTCGGGGCTGAAGGTCAGGAGCAGCCCGGAGCGGACGACCTGGATGCCCACGGCGGCGACGACGCCCCCGGACAGCGCGCCCAGCCAGGTGCTGCCCCGCCGCGGCAGGAAGCGGAACGCCAGCGTGAGCCCGGCCGTCGACGTCACGAAGCGGAGGAGGCCGACGTCGAGGAGGGGCACGAGCGGTCCGCCGCCGGGGTCGTAGCCGAGGCTGCCGCCGAGGCGCGCCAGGAGCTCCTTCGCCGCCGCGAGCGCCGCGCCGCCGACCACCTCCACGGCCACCACGAGCGCCACGCAGGCGACCAGCAGGAAGGAGACCAGCCGCTTGCGCCAGAAGCCGCGCCGCTCGTCGACCTCGAAGACGACCTCGAGCGCGTGCTGCAGCGACATGAAGAAGTTCGAGCTGGCCCAGACGAGCACGACGATCGACACGGCGGAGCCGATGAGGGCGCCGCGCCCGAGGTCGCTGACGACGATGTCGAAGCTGCTGGCCACCAGCGCCTCGGCGTCCACCTGGATCGGCAGCGCCTCGGCCAGCAGGTGCACGAGGGCCTCGCGGTACTGCGCCAGCAGCTCGGGACGGCGGGAGAGGAAGAGGGCCAGCCAGCCCGCCAGCAGCAGGAGCAGGGGGCCCAGCGAGAAGGCGGCGTAGTAGGCGAGGGAGGCGGCCAGCATCTGCAGCCGCGACTCCTCGTAGCGGACGTAGACGCGCCGCAGGAAGTCCCAGGCCGAGCGGAGCCACCCCTCGCGCCACGCGCCGGGGCGGCTCACGGCCTCAGGTTCTCGTCGCCCTGCGCCGGTCCACCAGCAGCGCCAGCAGCACGCCCGCCACGCCGACGAGGAGGTGCAGCAGCACCCACGTGCGCTCCGGGACCGACCACGGCAGGCTCACCTCGAACAGCTCCTGGGTGGAGAGCTGCCAGGCCACGAACGCGGGCGCCACGAGCAGCAGCGGCGAGACCGCCACGGCCGGCAGGCGCCACGCGAACTCGAGGCCGAGCATCGCCAGCAGGTTGCCGGCCAGCACGATCGGGAGCATCACGAGCCAGTCGCCGGTGCCCTGCACCAGGCCCAGCGGCGGGGCGATGAGGGCCGTGAGGTAGGCCGCCGGCATGCCCGCGCCGGCGAACGCCAGGTAGGCGCACAGCGCCACGCCGGCGCTGCGGAAGACCGTCGGCGCCGGCGCCACGGCGATCACCACGGCCGCCAGGAAGAGGAACAGGCCGATGAACAGGCGCTGGGGCATGGGCGCTGCCCTGATCACGCCGCGGCTCCCTCGGTCCGGCGCCCGGTCATGGCGTCATCGTACCTACGCGACCCGCGCCGCGCGGCCGTTCTTCCTCTCGCGGCCCGCCTCGACCCGCGCCCTGATCTCGGGCACCTTGAGCAGGAACCTGCCGGTGGCGCTCGCCGGGTTCGCGGCCACGTCCTCCGGCGTGCCCTCGGCGACGATCGTGCCGCCGCGCGCGCCGCCGTCCGGCCCAAGGTCGATGATCCAGTCGGCGGTCTTGATGACGTCGATGTTGTGCTCGATCACGACGAGCGTGTTGCCGCCCTCGACGAGGCGGTGCAGGACGTCGAGGAGCTTGCGCGTGTCCTCGAAGTGGAGGCCGGTGGTGGGCTCGTCGAGGATGTAGACCGTCTGGCCGGTGCTGCGCCGGCCCAGCTCCGAGGCTAGCTTCACGCGCTGCGCCTCGCCGCCCGACAGCGTCGGGGACGGCTGGCCGATGCGGATGTAGCCGAGGCCGACGTCCTTCATGAGCTTGAGCTTGCGCGCGATGGCCGGGATGTTCTCGAAGAACTCGAGGCCCTCGTCGACGGTCATGTTCAGCACGTCGGCGATCGACTTGCCGCGGATCTTCACCTCGAGGGTCTCGCGGTTGTAGCGGGCGCCCTTGCACACCTCGCAGGGGACGTAGATGTCGGGGAGGAAGTACATCTCGACCTTGACGGTGCCGTCGCCCTTGCACGCCTCGCAGCGCCCGCCCTTGACGTTGAACGAGAAGCGGCCGGCCTTGTAGCCGCGCTTGCGCGCCTCGGGGGCGCGGGTGAAGAGGTCGCGGATCTCGGTGAAGATGCCCGTGTAGGTGGCGGGGTTCGAGCGCGGCGTGCGGCCGATCGGGCTCTGGTCGATCTCGATGACCTTGTCGACGTGCTCGACGCCGGTGATGCGGCGGTGCGCGCCCGGCGTCGCCTTGGCGCGGTGCAGGGTCTTGGCCAGCGAGGCCCTGAGGATCGAGTGCACGAGCGTCGACTTGCCCGAGCCGGAGGCGCCCGTCACGCAGGTGAGGGTGCCGAGCGGTATGGCCACGTCGATGTCCTTGAGGTTGTGCTCGCGCGCGCCCTCGATCACGAGCCTCTTGCCGTTGCCCTCGCGGCGACGCTCGGGCACGGCGATCTTCTTCTCGCCGCGGAGGTAGGCCGCGGTGAGCGACGAGTCGTGGCGCATCAGCTCGTCGGGCGAGCCCTGCGCCACGACGCGGCCCCCGTGCACGCCGGCTCCGGGCCCCAGGTCGACGATGTAGTCGGCGGAGCGCATCGTCACCTCGTCGTGCTCGACGACGATGAGGGTGTTGCCGAGGTCGCGCAGCGACAGCAGCGTGCGCAGCAGACGCTCGTTGTCGCGCGGGTGCAGGCCGATGGACGGCTCGTCGAGGACGTAGAGCACGCCGGTGAGCCCGCTGCCCACCTGGGTGGCCAGGCGGATGCGCTGCGCCTCGCCGCCCGAGAGCGTGTTGGCGCTGCGGTCGAGGGAGAGGTAGTCGAGCCCGACGTCCTCGAGGAAGCCGAGGCGCGAGGTGATCTCGCGCAGGATCGGCTGCGCGACCTGCCCAGCGGCGCCGTCGAGGCGCAGCGTCGAGAAGAACGTGCGTCCCTCGAGCACCGTCAGGGCGCTCAGCTCGGCGATGTTGCGCCCCGCGACGGTCACGGCCAGCACCTCGGGCTTGTAGCGGCTGCCCTGGCAGGCCGGGCAGGGGACCAGCGACATGAACTCCTCGAGGCGCTCGCGCGCGAAGTCGCTGTTCGCCTCCTTGAGGCGCCGCTCGAGGTTCGGGATCACGCCCTCGAAGTCGGCCTTGAAGCGCATGGTCTCGCGCCCGCCGCGCGTGTAGACGACCTCGATGGGCTTGTCGGAGCCGTAGAGGACCGTCCGCCTCGCCTCCTCAGGCAGGTCCTTCCAGGGCGTCTGCAGGTCGAAGCCCATGTGGTCCGCCAGGGCCCGCAGGCGGTCCCAGTAGAAGACCTTCCCGCCCTCGGAGCGGCTGCCGGTCCAGGGGGCGATGGCGCCGCGCGAGATCGAGAGCGTGTCGTCCGGCACCACGAGGTCGGGGTCGAACTGCTGCAGGAAGCCCAGGCCGGAGCAGTTCGTGCAGGCCCCGTAGGGGGAGTTGAAGGAGAACGTGCGCGGCTCCAGCTCCTCGAGGAACGTGCCGTGCTCGGGGCAGGCGAACTTCTCGCTGAACAGCTCGTCGACGCCGCTGTCGGGGAAGAGCACCCGCAGCAGCCCCTCGCCCTTGCCCAGCGCCAGCTCGACGGACTCGGCCAGGCGCGACCTGTCCTCCTCCGACACCTTCACGCGGTCGATGACGACCTCGATGTCGTGCTTCTCGAAGCGCTCGAGGTCGGCCTCCATGGCCTGGTCGAGGGTCTGCACCTCGCCGTCGACGCGCACGCGGGTGTAGCCCTCCTTCTTCAGCTCGGCGAAGAGCTTCCTGTACTCGCCCTTGCGTCCGCGCACGACCGGCGCCAGCACGTAGGCGCGCTCGCCGGCGAAGCGCTTGACGAGCCGCTCGACGATCTCGGAGGCGGACTGGCGCGTGATCTCGCGTCCGCACACCGGGCAGTGCGGCACACCCACGCGGGCGAAGAGCAGGCGCAGGTAGTCGTGGATCTCGGTGACGGTGCCCACGGTCGACCGCGGGTTGTGGCTCGTCGTCTTCTGGTCGATCGAGATCGCGGGGGACAGGCCCTCGATCGCGTCGACGTCGGGCTTGTCCATGATGCCGAGGAACTGGCGGGCGTAGGCCGACAGGCTCTCGACGTAGCGCCTCTGCCCCTCGGCGTAGATGGTGTCGAAGGCGAGGGTCGACTTGCCAGAGCCGGAGACGCCGGTGAACACGATGAACTTGTTGCGGGGGAGCGTGATCGTGACGTCCTTGAGGTTGTGCTCGCGTGCCCCGCGAACGGTGAGGTCTTGCAACGCTCCTCCTAGCGGCCCCTGGGGACCGGGGTCGAGCAGTTCGGAAGAAGGACCGCGGCGGCCGCGGCCGGGCCAGCGGCGCCCATGCGCCACCGTCGCGCCGGTACAGCCGGGCGCTACCGAGGCAACGTGACAGTCTAACAGAGCGGCGCAGGACGCTGGTACATTGTTCGGTACTCCCAGGCCGGGCCTGGGGCGCCGGCCGGCCGGCCGGCGCGACTCGACGAGGAGCGGAGGGCCCTATGTACACAGCCAGCATCGACCGCGAGCCCACCGCCGGAACTGTCGACAACGAGCGCACGCTCGGCCTCTTCGGCCTGATCTTCGGCGTTCTCGGCGGCGGCGCGGTGTTCTTCTTCTGGACGATCGGGCGCGTGCAGCTGCACACCCGCAACGGCGGGATCATCAACGAGCTCGGCCTCGAGGGCCTGTGGCTGCACCTCCACAACGCCTACGCCTTCGTCATGATCGGCTGCTTCCTGCTCGCCGCCGTCCTCTACTGGGGCCTGCGGCGCTACAAGGAGGCCGCCGGCGTGGCGGCCATTCCCGTGACCGGCGCGGTCCTCTACTACCTCGCGCTGGTCGCGCTGCGCTGAGGTGCGGGTCACCTACCTGGGCCACGCAGCCGTCCACATAGAGACCTCCGGGGGCGACGTCCTCATCGACCCCTTCCTCTCGGGCAACCCGCGCGCGGGCGCCCGCCCCGAGGAGGTCACGACTGAACTCGTGGTCCTCACCCACGCCCACGGCGACCACTGGGGCGACACCGAGGCCATCGCGAAGCGCACGGGCGCCACCGTGGTCGGCAGCGCCGAGCTGGCCACCTACGCCAGGAAGCGCGGCCTGAAGGCGCACGGCATGAACGTGGGCGGCAAGCACGCCTTCCCGCAGGGCACGGTCCGCTACACGCCCGCGCTGCACTCGAACTCGCTGCCGGACGGCACCTACGCCGGCATGCCCATGGGCGTGGTCATCGAGGCCGACGGCGTGAAGGTCTACCACGCCGGTGACACCGCCTACTTCTCCGACATGACGCGGATCGGCGCCCTGGGCATCGACCTCGCCCTGCTGCCCATCGGCGACAACTTCACGATGGGCCCGGAGGACGCCATCGACGCCGTGAAGGCGATCGCCCCCAAGGTCGTCGTGCCCATCCACTACAAGACGTTCCCGGTGCTGCTGCAGGACGCCAGCTCGTTCGCCGAGGCCGTGAGGACCGGCACGAGCGCGACCTGCCTGGTGCTGGAGCCGGGCGAGAGCACCGAGGTCGTGCCCTGAGGGCCGGGGCGTCGGCCGGTGGCGACGCGCCGCCGCGTCCCTGGCCCGCGACCACCACCGGTCGGTGAGGTCCGCGAGGCCGTAATACACTAGCCGCAGCGTCCGAAGAGGGTGCGCCGTCGGCGCCGCTGGGATGGGGCGGCGCGGGCGGTCGTCGGGAGGGCCATTGCGATCAGGTTCTGAGGCTCCGGCGTCCGTGCCGGCCGGCTACACCACCGTGCACAAGCTCGGCTCTGGCCAGACCTCCCACGTCTACCTGGCCAAGCACCGCGTGTTCGGCGACGTGGCCCTCAAGCTGCCGCGCGCCGAGCTCCGCCACGAGCCCGTGCTGAGGCGGATGTTCGAGAACGAGGTCTCGATCACCGTCAAGCTGGCGCACCCGATGATCGTCGCGGCCTACGACGGCTACCCGACGGGCGAGGGCGCCTTCCTCGCGCTCGAGTACTGCGCGGGCGGCACGCTCGACCTGTTGCTGCTCGAGAAGGGCAAGCTGCCGCTGGAGCAGGCCTACAGGCTCGTGCTCGACGTCGCGCAGGGCCTGGCCCACACGCACGAGCGCTCCGTGCTGCACCGCGACGTCAAGCCGGCGAACGTGTTCCTCACGGGCGAGGGCCGCGCGAAGCTCGGCGACTTCGGCACCGGCATCTTCATGGGCGAGGAGAGCGACGAGCGCGTCGGCACCGCCTTCTACATGGCGCCCGAGGTCTTCGAGGGCAAGGCGGCCGGCGTGCGCTCCGACATCTACTCCCTCGGCGTGCTGGCGTACGAGGTCGTGGCCGGCACGCGGCCGTTCATCGCCGACAGCTACGAGGCGCTCATGGTCGCGCACCACACGGGCGTGCCCAAGGACCTCATGTCCTACCGCCCCGACCTCGACCCGCGCATCAAGCGCATCGTCGCCAAGGCCATGTCCCGCGACCCCGAGAAGCGCTACGCCTCCGCCCGCGAGTTCGTGCAGGCGTGGGCGGGCGTCGTGGGCCTCGAGGTCGAGACCCGCGAGACGGCCCAGCAGCCCGTGACGGGGCGCGCCAGCAGGCAGCGGCGCGACCCCGGCGTCGGCGAGGGCGAGCGGCAGGAGGATCGTGGGCGCGAGCGCGAGGAGCGCGCGCCGCGCCGCGGCGGTTTCCTCGGCTGGCTGCGCCGGAACCGCGGCTGACGGTCGGGCGCGCTAGGCTGCCGGCGACGCCCGGCTTCCCGAGCGAACCACTCAGGATTCCAGGCGGGCTATACTCAAATCGGAACGAGTCCTAGTTACGGCCGGCAGTGGCCGTGGACCTGTGAAGACCCCTGGCGAGGTGCTGCTGTGAACGACAAGACGCTGGAGATCCGTGACCTCCGTGCCCGCATCGTGGGCGGCGAGGAGATCCTGAGGGGCGTGGACCTCGTCGTCCCGCGCGGCGAGGTGCACGCGCTGATGGGCCCGAACGGCTCGGGCAAGTCGACGCTCGCGAAGATCGTCGCCGGCGACCCGCAGTACGAGGTGACGGGCGGCGACATCCTCCTCGAGGGCCAGTCGATCCTCGAGCTCGAGCCCGACGAGCGGGCCCGCGCCGGCCTCTACCTCGCCTTCCAGTACCCGGTGGAGGTGCCGGGGGTCTCGATCGCGAACTTCCTGCGCCTGGCGCTGAACGCGCGGCGCGAGGAGGGCGACGAGATCGGCGTCATGGAGTTCTACGGCAAGCTCCAGAAGGCCGTGAAGACCCTGAACTGGGACGAGTCGATCCTCGAGCGCAACCTGCACGAGGGCTTCTCGGGCGGCGAGAAGAAGCGCTCCGAGATCCTGCAGCTCCTGGTGCTCGAGCCCCGGTACGCGATCCTCGACGAGACCGACTCCGGCCTCGACGTCGACGCGCTGAAGGTCGTGGCGCAGGGCGTGAACGCCGCCCGCGGGCCCGGCTTCGGCTGCCTGCTCATCACCCACTACCAGCGGCTGCTGAACTACATCGTGCCGGACAGGGTGCACGTGATGGTCGCCGGCCGCGTCATCACCACTGGCCCGAAGGAGCTCGCGATCGAGCTCGACCAGAAGGGCTACGACTGGGTGCGCGAGACGTACCAGCCGGCGGCAGCCCAGTGACACCAGCCACCACCGCGCCCAGCGCGCGCCAGCCCTGGAGGGCAGCATGTCTGAGCTGAACTCTGTGCACCCCGACGCGGCCAAGCTCGAGGGGATGCAGCACACGAAGCAGTACGACTTCCGCCTGCCGGAGGACTACTACTACAAGTCCGGCAAGGGCCTCACCAAGGAGGTCGTCGAGAAGATCAGCTACATGAAGGGCGAGCCGGAGTGGATGCTGAAGTTCCGGCTGCGCGCCCTCGAGATCGCCGAGAAGAAGGGCCGCCCCAAGTGGGGCCCCGACCTCAGCGGCCTGAACTTCGACGACATCTACTTCTACGTGCGCCCCAACGAGAAGCAGGGGACCGTGGACTCCTGGGACGAGATCCCCGAGGAGGTCAGGAAGACCTACCAGCGCCTCGGCGTGCCGGAGGCCGAGCAGCGCGCGCTGGCCGGCGTCGGCGCCCAGTACGAGTCCGAGATGGTCTACCACAAGCTCAAGGAGGAGTGGGAGCGGCTCGGCGTCATCTTCCTCGACACCGACACCGGCCTGAAGGAGTACCCCGAGCTGTTCAAGGAGTACTTCGCGACCGTCATCCCGCCGGAGGACAACTACTTCGCGGCCGTGAACTCGGCCGTGTGGTCGGGCGGCTCGTTCGTCTACGTGCCCGAGGGCGTCGAGGTGGCCGTGCCCCTGCAGGCCTACTTCCTCCTCAACGCTCAGAACATCGGCCAGTTCGAGAGGACGCTGATCATCGGCGCGCCCGGCTCCAAGTTCCACTACATCGAGGGCTGCACGGCGCCGGCCTACACCTCGCACTCGTTCCACTCCGGCGTGATCGAGATCGTCTGCCAGGAGGGCTCGCAGGTCCGCTACTCGACGATCCAGAACTGGTCGCACAACGTCTACAACCTCGTCACCCAGCGCGCGCTCGTCCACAAGGACGCCTCGATGGGCTGGCTCGACGGCAACCTCGGCTCGAAGACGACGATGAAGTACCCGAGCTGCTACCTGATCGAGGACGGCGCGCACGGCGAGGTCCTCTCGATCGCGTTCGCGACCGACGGCCAGCACCAGGACGCCGGCTCGAAGATGATCCACGCCGCGCCCCACACGACGTCGTCGGTCGTCAGCAAGTCGATCTCGAAGGGCACGGGCAGGGCCAGCTACCGCGGCCTCGTGCAGATCCACGAGGGAGCCGAGTACGCGCGCTCGAACGTCGAGTGCGACGCGCTGCTCCTCGACGAGCAGGCGCGCACCGACACCTACCCCTACATCGAGATCAACGAGAAGTCGGCGCACGTCGGCCACGAGGCGACCGTCTCGAAGCTCGACGAGGAGCAGATCTTCTACCTCCAGACCCGCGGGCTGAAGGAGGACGAGGCGATGGCGCTCATCGTCCGCGGCTTCCTCGACCCCGTGGCGAAGGAGCTGCCGCTCGAGTACGCCGTGGAGCTGAACCGCCTCATCGAGCTCGAGATGGAAGGGAGCGTCGGCTGAGGTGGCCGAGCTGACCGACAACCCGGCCGTCGCCGCGCCGGCGGTGGACGCGCTGGTCGCGTCGCGCGGCGAGCCCGACTGGCTCGCCGGCGAGCGCCGGGCGGCACTGAAGACGTTCGAGGCCACGCCCTGGCCGGGGCCGCGCGACGAGCTGTGGCGCTACACCCAGCTGGAGCGCTTCGCGGTCACGGGGCTCGACCTGGTGCCGGGCCCGCGGACCGAGGACGTGTCGGAGCGCATCGAGAGGCGCATCCGCGACTCCGACGCCGAGGGCGTGCTGGTCGTGAAGAACGGGCTGCCGGTGCGACGCGAGGCGCGGCTGCGCGAGGCCGGCGTCGTCTTCACCGACCTCGCCACCGCGCTGCGCGAGCACGAGGACCTCGTCAGGCAGCACCTCTACACGGCCGTCAACGCGCCCATGACGAAGTTCACGGCGCTGAACTCGGCGCTGTGGACGGGCGGCACGTTCGTCTACGTGCCGAAGGACGTCGAGGTCGAGCTGCCGCTCGGCACGTTCACGACGGCCGACAGGGGCGGCCTCGGCGCCGGGCGCACGCTGATCGTCGTGGACGTGAACGCCAAGGCCACCTTCATCGACGAGTTCACGTCGGACCCGCTGCCGGGACGGCTGTTCCACGACCACGCCACCGAGATCGTCCTCAAGGACGGCGCGAAGCTCCGGTACGTGAGCCTGCAGAACTGGAGCCGCGAGGTCGCGCACGTGCACAAGCAGCGCGCGTTCGTGGGCCGTGACGCCCGCCTCGAGTCGCTCACGGTGAGCCTCGGCGGCGACGCCGCGCGCGTCGAGATCGAGTCCGAGCTGGGCGGCCCCGGCGCCGAGAGCGAGATGCTCGGCCTCTACTTCGCCGACGAGGGCCAGCACTTCAACCAGTACACGGTGCAGCACCACTCGGCGCCGCGCGCGTTCTCCGACGTGCTGTTCAAGGGCGCCGTGCGCGACGCCAGCACCGCCGTCTACTCTGGCATCATCGTCGTCGACCCCGGCGCGCAGAAGACCGACGCCTACCAGACGAACCGCAACCTGCTCCTCGACCGCGACTCCGAGGCCGTCTCGATACCGCAGCTCGAGATCGCCGCGAACGACGTGAAGTGCTCCCACGGCTCGACGACGGGGCCGGTGCCGGACGACCAGCGCTTCTACCTGATGAGCCGCGGCCTGCGGCCGGAGGTGGCCGAGCACGTGCTCGTCACCGGCTTCCTCCACGAGGTCATGAGCCGCGTCACGCTGCCCAAGGTCGCCGAGTACGTCGAGCGCGTCGTCCAGGCCAAGCTGGGCGTGCCGGGAGTCAGAGAGAAGCTGTGAGCCGCGCTAGGTCGCACGCCGGCCGGGACGTCGCGGGGGGCCGGCCGGCCACGTGGGCGAGGCGGTCGTGACCGACACCGGCCAGGCTCCGGGACCGGCGGTCGCGGCGCGCGAGGCGGGCGAGGGCCTGTTCGACCTCGGTCCCGCCGCGTCGTTCGCCGACGAGAGCATCACGCGGGTCGTCGCCGGCGGCCAGGAGCTGGTGCTGATCCGCCACGAGGGCGAGTTCTTCGCCCTGCCCGACCAGTGCACGCACCAGCGCTACCCGCTGCACGACGGCGAGCTGATCCCCGGCAAGATCAGGTGCGTCCACCACGGCGCGACCTTCGACTTGCACAGCGGCAGGCCCACCCTGCCGGCGGTCAAGAAGATCCGGCTCTTCCAGGCGTTCGAGCGCGAGGGGCGGGTGTACGTGAGCCTGCAGGAGAGGTGACGCCGACCGCTCGGTCGGGCCCCCTGCCCCCGGCTGTCCGGACGGGGCCGTGCTAGAGTCGCAGCGCCGTGAAGATGGACTCTTCGGCCCTGAGGGAGCTGCAGGCCCCGCTGAAGCAGCGGTACAGGGAGGACCCGGAGGCCGCCCTGGTGACGCTCCGGGCTGAGGGCAGCCTGTCCGAGGGCATCGCCTGCAGCGTGCAGACCGGGCGCGCGCTGGTCGAGGCCGGCCTCCACCCCGCCACCGGCGGCGACGGCTTCCTCGCCTGCTCGGGCGACATGCTGCTGGAGGCGCTGGTGGCCTGCGCCGGCGTGACGCTCAGGTCCGTGGCGACGGCCATGGACGTGGAGGTCGTGTCCGGCAAGGTGACCGCCGAGGGACGCCTCGACTTCCGCGGCACCCTCGCCGTAGACAAGCAGGCACCCGTGGGCTTCGTCGACATCGGCCTGAGCTTCGCGATCGACTCTCCCGCACCTGACGAGAAGCTCGCCAAGCTCGTCGAGCTCACCGAGCGCTACTGCGTCGTCTACCAGACCCTTAGCGGCGGTGTGCCGCTGACCGTGAGCTACGAGCGCGTGGGCGGCGGCGAGGCGGGCCGCTAGGGTCGCCGGCGCCGGCGGTGGAGATGCCCATGGAGAGGTTCGAGGCTCGACTCGTGCGCCCCGAGGGCACCGGCACGTGGACCTACGTCGACCTGCCGGGCGACGTGAGCGCGCGCCTCGGCAAGCCGGCGCGCCTGCCCGTGCGCGGCACCGTGGCCGGCCGGCCGGTCCGCTCGACGCTGATGGTGGGTGCCGGCGGCTCGCGCTACCTCGTCGTCCCGCGCGAGCTGCGCGACGCGGCCGGCGTGGTGCCGGGCGACGTCGTCGCGGTCGAGCTCGAGCCCGACCCCGAGCCGCGCACCGTGGAGGCCCCGCCCGACCTGCGGGAGGCGCTCGAGAGGTCGCCCGGCGCGGCCGCTGCCTTCGCCAGGCTGGCCAACAGCCACCGCAAGGCCTACGTCGACTGGATCGAGGAGGCCAAGCGACCCGAGACGCGGGAGCGGCGCGTGGCGAAGGCCGTGGAGATGATCA
>DASVDQ010000004.1 GCA_036381035.1 Trueperaceae bacterium
GAGGGCAGGCAGCTCTTCCGGCTGATGACGGTGGCCGAGAACCTCGCCGCCGGAGCCGACTACCTGCCGCACGCCCGCCCCCTCGCCGCCAGGAACCGCGAGCTCGTCTACCGTCTCTTCCCGCGCCTGCAGGAGCGCGAGCACCAGGTCGCCGGCACCCTCTCGGGCGGCGAGCGCCAGATGCTGGCCATCGGCCGCGCGCTGATGAGCGCGCCGCGCCTGCTGCTCGTCGACGAGCCGAGCATCGGGCTAGCGCCCGCCCTGGCGCAGGCCGTGTTCCGCGCGCTCGAGGAGATCAGGCGCGAGGGCGTGACGGTCGTGCTGGTCGAGCAGAACGTGCGCCAGTCGCTGAAGATCGCCGACCGCGCCTACGTGCTGGAGAACGGCGAGGTCCGCAAGACCGGCACGGGCCAGGGGCTGCTGCACGACCCCGAGGTGCAGGCGGCTTACCTGTCGATGTAGGCGACCTCGCAGGGCCGACCCTCAGGAGGGTCGCTCGGCGTCGCTCACGCCCTGACCGGGCTCAGGCCCCCGGCGCCGCGCGCAGGTACTGCGGCGGCCACGGGGTCGGCACGCCGAGCTCGCGGGCGGCGCGCAGGGGGAAGTGCGGGTCCCGCAGGGCCTCGCGGCCGAGGAGCACCACGTCGGCACGGCCCTCCGCCACCACGGCCTCGGCCTGAGGGGGCGTCGTGATCAGGCCCACGGCCGCGCTGGGCACTCCGGCGGCGCGCACCGCGGCCGCGAACGGCACCTGGTAGCAGGGCGCCGCGGGGACCTTGGCGTACGGCACCGCGCCGCCCGACGAGCAGTCGACGAGGTCGGCGCCCGCCTCCTGCGCGCGCCGGGCCACGCGCACGGTGTCGTCCACCGTCAGGCCGCCCTCGACCCAGTCGGTAGCTGAGAGGCGCAGCCACACCGGCACGTCCTCCGGCACGGCGGCGCGCACGGCCCGCACGACCTCGAGTAGCAGCCGCTCCCGACCCTCGACCGAGCCGCCGTAGGCGTCCTCGCGCCGGTTGACGAGCGGCGTGAGGAACTGGTGCAGCAGGTAGCCGTGCGCCCCGTGCACCTCCACCATGCGGAAGCCGGCGTCCACGGCGCGGGCGGCGGCGGCTGCGAACGCCTCCACGACTCCCCTCACGCCCGCCTCTGTCAGCACCTCGACCTCGCCGTCCTCGGGCCGGAACGGCTCGCCGGTGGGCCCCACGGGCGTCCAGCCGCCCTCGGCGACGGGCACACGGCCGCTGCGGGGCGCCCAGGGGCGGAAGGTGGAGGCCTTACGGCCGGCGTGCGCCAGCTGGACGCCGGGCACGGCGCCGGCCGCCTCCACCGCCGCGGTCACGGGGCGCCAGGCGTCGACCTGCGCGTCGGACCAGAGCCCGAGGTCCTGCGGCGTGATGCGGCCGCGAGGCTCCACGGCCGTGGCCTCGGCGATCACGAGGCCGAAGCCCCCTATCGCCCGGGCGCCGAGGTGCGCGACGTGCCACGGCGTGGCCAGGCCGTCCATCGCGTCGGCGGAGTAGGTGCACATCGGCGAGACGCCGAGGCGGTTGCGCAGCGTCACGCCGCGCTGCCTCATGGGCTCGAACAGGCGGCTCACGACGCGGCCCCCGCTGTGAGCACGTCCCGGAGTCGCGGTCCGAGGTCGACGTCGAGGAGATCTCGTGCGGCTGAGCTCAGTCGTGTCATAGGGGTCGGCCTTCCCAAGGGTCCATGATGTAGACGGGCGAGACGAACGTGTCGGCCGAGCGGTCGCGGCGGCTGGCGCCGTGTACGGCTCACGGTCGACGACCTGCTGCCGGCCCTCCTCAGCTCCAGTCGAGGATCACCTTGCCGGAGCGCCCGGCGCGCATCACGTCGAACGCCTGCTGGAACTCCTCCATGGGGAAGCGGTGCGTGATGACCGGGGTGACGTCGAGACCGGCCTGCAGCAGGGCGACCATCTTGTACCAGGTCTCGAACATCTGCCGACCGTAGATCCCCTGGATCGTCAGGCCCTTGAAGATCACGTCGTTCCAGTCGATGGCGATCTCGCGGCTTGGTATGCCGAGCAGCGCGACCTTGCCACCGTGGATGACGGTGCGCATGATGTCGCGGAACGCGCTCGGGGCCCCGGACATCTCGAGCGCGACGTCGAAGCCCTCCGTCATGCCGAGGTCCGCCATCACGTCCGCGAGGACCTCGCCGCCGCCCGAGACGTCCACGGCGCGCGACGCCCCCATGGCCGGCGCCATCTCCAGGCGCGCGGGGTTCACGTCGGTGACGACCACGTGGCGGGCGCCCACGAAGCGCGCCACGGCCGCCGCCATGAGGCCGATGGGCCCGGCGCCGGTGATGAGCACGTCCTCGCCCACCAGGTCGAAGGTCAGCGCCGTGTGCACGGCGTTGCCCAGGGGGTCGAGGATCGCCCCCACGTCGTCGGGGATCGAGTCGGGCAGCTTGAACGCGTTCACGGCCGGCAGGGAGATGTAGTCGGCGAACGCGCCCTGGCGCTGCACGCCCACGCCGACCGTGTTGCGGCAGAGGTGCCTCCTGCCGGCGCGGCAGTTGCGGCAGTGGCCGCAGGTGATGTGCCCCTCGCCGGCGACGCGGTCGCCGGGCGCGAAGCCCCTGACCTCGGAGCCGACCGCCGCGACGACGCCCACGTACTCGTGCCCCGTGATCAGCGGCACCGGCACCGTCCTCCGCGACCAGGCGTCCCAGTCGTAGATGTGGACGTCGGTGCCGCACAGGCTCGTGCGCCTCACGCGGATCAGCACGTCGTTGGGGCCGACCTCGGGAACCGGAGCCTCGATGCGCCAGATGCCCTCGCGCGGCTCGAGCTT
>DASVDQ010000005.1 GCA_036381035.1 Trueperaceae bacterium
GGTCAGACACCGTCACGCGGCCCGCGTCGTCGATGCCGAAGTAGCCTGTCGACCACGACCTGATGCCGTAGATCTCGTCGGCGTCCGCGATGGAGAAGCCTGGGTCGAGGGAGAGCCTGCTCACGCCCCAGAGGGTAGCCCCTGCGGGTGGCGCGCTGCGTGCTCCCCGTGAGGGATGGAGGCCGAGGGGCGCGGGTCGCGCGTGGAGCCCCCGGCCGCGGGTCAGGGAACCGCGCGATGCCTGGACAGGACTTGGGCAGCGGCGGGACCGGGCTCGCTCGCACGGCTTGCTAGCATCGGCATCCGATGCCCGCGACCTCGCCCGCCACGACGCCGAAGCTGCGCATGCCCGCCGAGTGGGAGCCCCACGCGGCCACCTGGACGAGCTGGCCCTGCGACGACGACCTGTGGGAGGGCCACCTCGAGGGCGTGCGCCGCGAGTTCGCCCGCCTCGTGGCCACGGTCTCCCGCTACGAGCCGGTCGTGCTGAACGTCCGTGACGACGAGGCGGAGACGGACGCCCGCGCCAGGCTGGCCGCCGCCGGCGCCGACCTCTCCCGGGTCGAGCTCCACCGCGTGCCCCTCAACGACGTCTGGTTCCGCGACAACGGACCCCTGTTCGTGCGCGAGGCCGACGGGCGCGTGGCCCTCACCGACTGGCGCTTCAACGCCTGGGGCGGCAAGTACGCCCCCTGGGACGACGACGACCGCGCGCCCGAGGCCGTGGCGCGGAGGCTGGGCATGCGCCGCTACGCCGTGGACGCCGTCATGGAGGGTGGCTCCCTCGAGCTGAACGGTCGCGGGGTGTGCATCACGACCCGCTCCTGCCTGCTCACGCCCACCCGCAACCCCGGGCTGTCGGAGGCGGACATCGAGGCGCTGCTGGCGCGCTGGCTCGGCGCCACGCGGGTCGTGTGGCTGCACGGCGGGCTCGAGGGCGACCACACCGACGGGCACGTCGACACGATCGTGCGGTTCGTGGACGACGAGACGATCGTGGCCAGCGTGGAGGAGGACGAGGGCGACCCGAACCACGCCGCGATGCGGGAGAACCTCGAGGTGCTGCGCGCGCTGCGCACGCCAGAGGGACGCCCCTACCGCATCGTCGAGCTCCAGCTCCCCGAGCGCAGCGCGTACCTGGGCGACGCGCGGCTACCCCTGACGTACGCGAACTGGTACGTGGGCAACGGCTTCGTCGTCGTGCCCGTCTACGGCGACCCCAACGACGAGCGGGCCCTGGCGACGCTGCGCCCGCTCTTCCCCGGACGCGACGTCATCCCGCTGCCGGCCTCCGAGCTGATCACGGGGGGCGGCGCGTTCCACTGCGTCACCCAGCAGCAGCCGGCCGGCGCGGTCGCGCCGCCCGGTCGGGCGGAGGGCGAGGCCGCGACCGCCGAGCGCGCGGGGACCGGGGTGGCGCCCGCCGCGGAGGGAGGCGACGCATGACCGAGCGCTCCGGCACCTTCCGCATCGGCGTCGTGCAGATGAGCTGCTCTGACGTCCTCGAGGAGAACCTGGCCAAGGCCGAGGCGTTCGTGCGCGAGGCCGCGGCGAACGGCGCCGGGCTCGTGCTGCTGCAGGAGCTGTTCGAGAACCTCTACTTCCCGCAGCTCGAGCGCGACGAGCTGTTCGCGCTGGCGCACCCCGTCGACGAGCACCCGTTCATCGAGCGCTTCGCGCGCCTCGCCGGCGAGCTCGGCGTCGTGCTGCCCGTGTCGTTCTTCGAGAAGGCCGGGCAGGCGTA
The DNA here is from genome assembly GCA_036381035.1 of Trueperaceae bacterium. Lineage (NCBI taxonomy): Bacteria > Thermotogati > Deinococcota > Deinococci > Trueperales > Trueperaceae > Trueperaceae bacterium. Next base: position 1,745 of record DASVDQ010000005.1, read on the forward strand.
CTTCAACAGCGTCGCCATGGTCGACGCCTCCGGCGAGGTGCTGGGCGTCTACAGGAAGAGCCACATCCCCGACGGACCCGGCTACGAGGAGAAGTTCTACTTCAACCCCGGCGACACCGGCTTCAAGGCCTGGCGCACGCGGTTGGGCACGATCGGCGTGGGCATCTGCTGGGACCAGTGGTTCCCAGAGTGCGCCCGCGCGATGGCGCTGAAGGGCGCCGACGTGCTGCTCTACCCCACCGCCATCGGCTCGGAGCCGGAGGAGACCGGCGGCCTCGACACGCGCGACATGTGGCGCCGCGTCATGGTCGGCCACGCCGTGGCGAACTCGGTCTACGTCGCGGCGGCGAACCGCGTGGGACACGAGGGCGACGCCGAGTTCTACGGCAGCTCGTTCGTCTGCGACTACCAGGGCGAGTACCTGGCCGAGGCCGACAGGTCGTCGGAGACCGTCATCTACGCCGACCTCGACCTGCCCGGTGCCCAGCGCTTCCGCGCCGGCTTCGGCTTCTTCCGCGACCGCCGGCCCGACCTCTACAGTCCGCTGCTCACCCTCGACGGGCGCGACTAGGACCCAGTCTGCCATTGCCCCTGAAGATCCGAACTGGGAATGTCCGACGGCGAGACCTGGACATGATCGCCTTGGCCACTTGAGGATGCCATCATGGGCGCGTGGGGGATTTTGCCGTCGCGTTCGATGATTCGGGCGGTATTGAACCACTGTGCGATTGGCAGGGGCAGTTTATCCCGGGCGACCATCCCCTTACGGCGCTCGGCGCGTTCTACGTGAGACAGTCGAAGGCCAGCAGCTTCCGAATGGATTGGCAAGCTCTGCGTGAAGAGATGGGCCGTACCTTGGGCGTGAGAAATCCGCCCGTTCATATGAGGCTCATGTGGGGTAGGAGCAGGCCACACAGGTATAGGAAGGCACCCAACCCGTTCCTAGGCGTTGACCATAGTGTGATTGTCGAATGGGTAAAGGAAGCTTGGGCAATCATTGATCGCTTCACCGAGGCCAGGGACGGGGGTTGGTTCTACGGAACTCGCGCTCGCAAAGGGGCGGCGCAGAATCAAATCAGGTTCCTTACGAATGAGCACTTCACTCGCGAGCGCAGGTTCCTAGCCCAGCACCGCGTACGTGGCAAGAGTTTGTACAACAACTTTCACAGGCTGATTACAAGCCCACTTCTACAGCTCTACGTCATTGCTCTTCCTCAAATCAATGAACTCATGTGCGCGTGCCGACGTAGCACAGCTGACGTGCTCGTTGACTCCTTCAACGATTCGCACGGTGTAGACGAGCTGGAAGTGGTGAGAACACTGAAGGAGGTGTGCGGTCTGCGTTACATAGACTCGGTAGCGCGAGTGCCGGATGGCGACATGGAGCCAATCCTCCAAGCTGCCGACCTAGTCGCGTACACCGGTAGAAGGATTGAGACAGCAAATGCCGGCCTGATGTCGCCCGACAAGGACCTTATCGCCATAGCCGGTGACCTGTATGGCCAGACTGTGACCCGAGCGAACATTGCCCAGCTCACGGTGCGGCGCTTCCCCAATCTGGCGCAGATTGCGCTGACGATTCACTACTCGCTGGCCCGGGCGCACGCCCTCCGCTTCGACAAGGAGTTCACCGACAGGTACCTGGTGCCGGTCGAAGAGTTCTACCGGAGAGCTGCTCAAGCAAATACCCAGGACGTGGTCGGCATCAGCGTTCTGACTCAAGAAGCTCAAGAACTCGCGCATTCAAGACGCTCGTGACAGACATTAATGGCGAAGACCCCGGACTAAGCCGGGGCCCCGTAGGAAGCAGTATAGTGTCAATTTGGTCGCGGGTCAATGCTCCTTTCACACTGCATGCCCGTTGCTCTCCCAACGACGGGAGCGCCGCCACCATCATCGGGACTCCCCAAGGCTCCGTCGCGCCGCCCGCGCGGCCTTCTCGGCGAACTCCTGGGCGAACACCTTGATCTCGCCGGCGAGCGGCCCGAAGGTCGTGGCGTTGGCGTAGGTGTCGGCCATCGTCATGAGCGTCTGGAAGAAGAAGTCGTTCATGTCGTCGACGGTCATGTCGCGGGTCCACAGGTCGATGCGCAGCGCGCTCTTGTGCTTGGCGTCCCACAGCGCCAGGACGAACGCCTTCGCCTCCTGCTCGCCGGGCTCAGGGGCCTCGTCGGCGCGCCAGGTGATGGCCTCGACGACGTCCCCCGACCTGACCACCCGCAGCACGATCTCCGAGCTGTCCATCCGGCCATGCTAACAGCGGCCCCGCGTCGCCCGGCGCGTGAGTGGCTCTCAGGCCGCTGCAGGACGGCCGGGTTATCGTCCCACCCAGCGGAGCGCCGAGGTCCGCCGCCCCCGCGGGCGACGGGGCGGCGCGGGGCGCCGAGAGGTAGGGCGATGAAGGGACTGATCCTCGCGGCCGGTCTCGGGACGCGGCTGCGGCCGCTCACCAGCCTGCGGCCGAAGCCGACGATCGCGGTCGCCAACAAGCCGCTCATCCACTACGCGGTGGAGAACCTCGTGGAGGCCGGCGTCGACCACATCGGGGTCGTGGTCGGGCCGTCGACCGTCACGCCGATAAGGGACACCCTCGAGGGCTACCCGGGGGCCAGGTTCGAGTACATCATGCAGGACCAGCCCCAGGGCCTCGCCCACGCCGTGAAGGTGTCGCAGGGGTTCCTCGGCGACGAGCCGTTCGTCATGTACCTCTCCGACAACCTCTTCGAGCACGGCGTGCGCGACTTCGTGAGCCGCTTCGACCCGGACGGCGGCGTGAACGGCGTGCTGGCCCTCGTCGAGGTCCCGGACCCGCGCCAGCTCGGCGTGGCCGTCGTGAGGGACGGACGCATCGAGCGCCTGATCGAGAAGCCGGCCGACCCGCCCAGCAACCTCGCCGTCGCCGGCGTCTACGTCTTCGACGCCACAGTCCACGAGGCCATCGAGGGCCTCGAGCCCGGCGCGAAGGGCGAGTACCAGATCACCGACGCGATCCAGCGGATGATCGAGGCGGGTCGGACCGTGGCGCCCGTCGTCGTCCCCGGCTGGTGGAAGGACACGGGCAAGGCCGAGGACATCCTCGACGCCAACCGCCTGGTGCTCGGGCGCCTGCGCCGGCACGTGGCGGGCAGGGTCGAGGACAGCGAGCTGGTGGGCGAGGTCGTCGTCGAGGCCGGCGCCGTCGTGCGCGGCTCGACGATCTTCGGCCCCGCGCTCGTGGGCCGGAACGTCCGGCTCGAGCGCGCCTACGTCGGCCCGTTCACGACGCTGGGCGACGACGTCGTCGTCCGCGACGCCGAGCTCGAGTACACGGTCGTGGGCGCGCGCACGCTCATCGAGCGCGTCGGCACGCGCATCCAGGCGAGCCTCATCGGCGAGGACGTGATCCTCTCCGGTCACGACGGCAGGCCCAGCTCCCACCGCCTCATCGTCGGCGACGAGAGCCGCATCGCGCTGCGCGAGGGGTGAGGCGCGGCCGGGCGGGCCTACGGCCACGGGTTCCCCGCGCCGTCCGTGCAGCGGCTCTCGCCCGTCGCCGGGTCGAGCCTCAGCTCGAGCGTGCGACCGTCGGCGAGCCTCGCGCGTTGGACGATGGTCGCCTCGTCGCCGCCCAGCGACGGGTAGCTGCAGCCGGCTACCTCGAGCCGGGCCAGCGCCGCGAACAGGGCCTCGCGCTCGCTCGTGAGGTCGCCCAGGTGATCGCTGGTCATCAGGACCCCGCCCGACAGCCCCGCGAACAGCGCGAGGCCCTCCACCTGCGCGTCCGTCAGGTGGTGGTAGCGGTCCCGGAGCAGGATGCAGTCCGGGTCGGCCTGCCACAGCCGACCGGCGGCATGGCCGCGAGTGACCTGGTCGCGCAACAGGCTCTGGGCGGGCCGCTCGCCCGACCAGCTGACGCCGGCGTCGCGCCCGATCCTCACCGCGTCGACCAGCCCGACCGACGCCCACAGCGGACAACCGCAGCCCAGCCACAGGGCGTCGCCGATCTCCTCGCGGATGATGGCGCCCATCCTGCGCCACACCGCGATGCGCGACATGCCGGGCCGGTGCCAGGCGGCCCTGTCCGGGCCGTGCTCGGCGCCGAAGTACATGAAGTCGGTCTTGAGGTAGCGGGCTCCCCAGTCGCGCGTCCAGGTCCTGAGCACGTGCCGTAGCCACGCCTCCGCGCCGGGGTGCGTGATGTCGAGGACGTAGTACTCCTCGCTCCGCTTGTGCCAGCGGAACTCCCCGTAGAAGGTCGCCTGCACGAGAGGCGCGCCGGTGGCGCGCTCGCGCAGCACCCAGTCGGGATGCTCGGCGAAGAGCCGGCTGCGGTTCCCGACCATGAACGGCGCGATCCACAGTCCCGGCGTGAAGCCCGCCGCGGCGATCTCGCCAAGCAGCGGCTTCATGCCGCGGGGGAACTGCGGCTTCACGTCGAGCCAGTCGCCCATCTCCGGCGTGAAGCCGTCATCGATGAGGAAGACGTCGAGGTCGATGCCGTGCCGGTCGCGGAAGGCCGCCGCGGCCGCCAGGTGCTCGCGGATGTTCTCCTCGTCGATGGCGGCGTAGAGGTTGTACCAGGAGCACCAGCCGGTGATGCGCCGCGCCGGGACGCGCGGAGGCAGCGGTGACGCCGCCGCGACGCGCTCGGACCAGCGGACCAGGGCGCGCTCCACGCCGTCGTCCCAGAAGAGCAGCAGCGTCTCCATCGCGAGCGCGCCGCTGCGGTCGAGCAGGCTCTCGGCGTCGATCGTCAGAGCCGCCTCGTCGCCGCCGAAGCGGAAGCGGCTCTGGAACCTGTCGTGGCGCTCGAAGCCTACGACCAACGCTCCCGACGCGTCGGTCGGCACGAGGGCGGTCATCGCGTAGCCCGCCGTCGGAGGCGAACCTGCCGCGGCGCGGCGCGTGGTCTCGCCCGGCTCCACGAACTCGCTGCCGTCCCAGCTGTGGTAGCCGTTGCGCAGGTAGCGGCCCACGCTCGTGACCCTGCCGAAGCGCAGGCCGAGCGACAGCGGCGCCTCGGCCAGGCCCGAGGCCGACAGGTCGAGGCGGGTGACGCCCTCCTCGTCGCCGACGGTCAGGACCAGCGTGCCGCCTGCCTGCAGCGCCCACTCGACCCGGTCTCCCCGGCGCGCGACGACCCGGTGTGCCGGCACGGCGCCGTCGCGGAGCGGCGCGACGTCGGCGAGGGCGATCGCGCCCATCTCGAACCCGGTCATGGCCCGAGCCGGACCTCCCGGCGCTCGTCGGCGGACCGGCGCGCCGCGAGCGCCAGCCTCAGGGCGGCGACGCCCTCCTCCAGAGGGACGCGCGGTCGGCTCCCTGCCGCGATCGCCCGGTGCAGGTCGGCGAGCTGCGCGACGAAGGGATCGGTGGTCCCCGCGATCTCCAGGACCTCCCCTTCGCCGTCGGTCCTCGACAGCACGGCCTCGTTCCAGCCGGTGAAGCGGCCGGTCATGCGCTCGGCGTACACCTCCCACCGCTTGTCCCACACGCCGGGCACCGCGATGTTCGAGGCGTTGAGCGTCGCGATCCGCCCGTCGTCCCAGCCGAAGATCGCGGCGCTGACGTCCTCGATGTCGTAACCGGGCGTGGAGCGGTGCGCGAGGTTCGAGCGTCTGGCGTAGACGCTGTCCGGGTCGCCCATCAGGTGGCGGACGAGGTCGATCAGGTGGATCGCCTGCTCGACGACCTGGCCCCCCGACTTGGCCTCCTCGCGCCACCAGCTCGCGTGCAGCGAGTTGCAGTGGTAGGAACCGACGAACAGGCCGACGCGGCCGGCGTCGGCCTCGTCCCAGGCCCGCACGGCGTCGCCGAAGCGGTACATGAAGCCCACCGCCGCCACGACGCCCGCCGCCCTCGCGGCTTCGGCCATCAGCTCGGCCGACCGCACGTCCAGAGCCAGCGGCTTCTCGACGAGGAGGTGGACGCCCGCGCGCGCGACACGCTGGACCAGGTCCCCGCGAGCGAAGGGCGGCAGCGTGACGATCACGAGGTCCGGGCGCTCGACCCGCAGCATCTCGTCGACATCGGTGTACGCGGACGCGCCGTGCCGGCCGGCGAACGCCGCCGTCCTCCGCGCGTCGCGGCCGCAGCAAGCGACCAGCTCGAGGTCGTGCGGCAGCGCGGCGACGGCGTCGGCGTGCCGCCGCGCGACGCCGCCGCAGCCCAGGAGGGCGACGCGCAGCCGGCTCATGCGGGGAACTCCAGCACGGCCTGCAGCATCCCTGGCTCGCCCGCGTCGAGCCGGGCGAACAGCTCCGGCGCCCGCGAGAACGGCGCGCTGTGCGTGATGAGGGGCAGGAGGTCGAGGGCGCCGGCGAGCTGCAGGTCGATGACCGTGCGCCACAGGCGGGCCCTAGACCACCGCGCGCCGGCCTCGGGCGCGACGCCGGAGATCTGCGAGCTGATCAGCTGGATGCGGTTGTGGTGGAACTCCTCGCCAAGCCTGAGGCCCGTGACCTCGCCCTGGAAGAAGCCCAGCGCCACGACCCGGGCGTTGTAGGCGGCGGCGCGGATCGCCTCGGCGAGCGCCGACGGCGCGCCCGACACCTCGATGCACGCGTCGGCGCCTCGGCCGTCCGTCAGCCGCTTGACCTCCTCGGCCGCGCCCTCGGGGCCCAGCGCGAGGTGCGCTCCCAGGCGCAGGCACGTCTCGCGGCGCGCCGGGTCGGGGTCCACCGCGACCACCCGCGCCCCGGACGCGCGCGCCGCCTGCGCCACGATCTGCCCGGGCACGCCCAGACCGAAGACCGCGACGGTGTCGCCGATGCGGACCTGCGCGTCGTGCACGCCGTTGAGCGCGACCGCCCCGATGTGCGCGAAGACGCCGACGCGCGGGTCGACGCCGTCGGGCAGCAAGCGCTGGCGCGCGTAGGCGGTGTCGGCGACGTGGTGCGTCTTGTGGTGCCACGCGCCGAACAGCCGCTGGCCGACGCGCAGGTCGCTCACGGCGGCTCCTACCTCGACGATCTCGCCGACCTCCCCGTAGCCGAGGTCGCGGACCGGCCACTCCCAGCTGGGGGCGGCGGCGTCGAGGAACAGGCGCGTGGCCTCGTCGAAGCGGCGGTGCATGAAGGGGTTCGTCCCGCGGTACTGCGTGAGCTCCGTGCCGGCGCTCACGCCGGAGTAGAGCGTGCGGACGCGCACCTCGTCTGGCCCCAGAGGCGGCCAGGGGAGCTCCTCGAACGCCAGCGTGCGCGGCGCCGTCAAGACCAGGGCGCTGCTCGAAGGCATGGTGACCGCCTACCTCCCCGTCACGCGCTCGGTCCGGCGCCGAGCCTGGCCGCCAGCCAGTCGAGCGTCGGGTCCCACAGTCTCTCGCCGGACGACCAGTCCTCGCCGTCGGTGAAGCCGCCGTGGATGCCTCCCGGCACGCAGTGGGCCTCCCGCGCTGCGAGGTGGGAGCGGACCTCCGGGTCGAGCGGCAAGGCGAGCCTCCTGTGGACGCCTCGGCGCCGCGCTGGCGGGGTCACGCGGGCGGCGCGTGGGCGTTGACTTCGGCAGCGGCCGCTGCTAGCGTAACCGCGACCGCAGTTCGGATTGCAAACGTTTGCGAAGCGGGCCGCGACCGCCGCCGTCGCTTCGCATCCCGACAGGCCTCTCGTCGGCCCTAGCCCCCTTCGGCCCACGCGCCGCCTCTCGAGGAGCCATGGTCCAGCGCAGCAGCACGCTCAAGGTACTGGCGGAGCATCTCGGCGTCTCGGTCGCCACCGTCTCGCGCGCCCTGGCGGGGAACCCGACGGTCGCCGAGAGGACGCGGGCGCGCGTGGTGGAGGCAGCCAGACGCTACGGGTACGTGCCGAACGTCGCCGCCCGCCAGCTGGTGTCGGGCCGCAGCGGCTTCGCCGCCTTCGTGCTGCCGGTCCGCGGACCCAGCTTCGTCGACTCCTACCTGGGCGAGTTCCTGACGGGCCTGGGCGAGGGCCTCGTGGAGCACGGCGTCGACCTGCTCCTGGCCACCGTGCAGGAAGGCAGGTCCGAGCTGACCGTCCTCAGGCACGTCATCGAGTCGGGGCGCGCGGACGGCGTCGTGGTGGCCCGCATCGGCGAGGAAGACGAGCGGGTCAGGTACCTGCGGGAGCGCGGCGTCCCGTTCGTCATGCACGGGCGCCTGCTCGACGAGGAGGCGCCCGTGAGCTGGCTCGACACCGACAGCGGCACGGCGTTCGGCGAGGCCTTCGACATGCTCTACGAGCTCGGCCACCGCCGCTTCGGGCTCGTGAGCATCACCGACCGCATGACCTTCAGGCACCTCAGGGAGAGGGGTCTGCGCCAGGCGATGGCGCGGCGCGGCGACGACACGGTCGAGCTCGCCGTCGTCGCGGCCCCGCGCTTCGACCGCGGCGCCATCGTCGCGAAGATCGACGAGCTGCTCGCCGGTCCGCGGCGCCCGACGGCGGTGATCGGCCTGTTCGACGAGCTGGCGCTGCTCGTCCTGGAACGGGCGGCGCACTTCGGCCTCGAGGTCCCTCGCGACCTGTCGGTGGTCGGCTTCGACAACGTGCCCGCGGCGGCCTACGCCCCTCCCGGCCTCACCACTTTCGACGCCTGCACCCGCCGCTCCGCCAAGGAGATCGGCGAGATGCTGATCTCCGTCATCGAGAACCGCGACGACCCGCCGCTGCAACGGCTCGTACGACCCGAACCGGTGCTCAGGGGCAGCCACGGACCGGCCCCGCGCAGCCCGCAAGCGCAGTGAGGAAAGGGAGGACGATCCGATGAAGACGACGTTCCGGTTTCTAGCAGGCGCAGCGTTCGCGCTGCTCATGATGGCGCCGGCCGCGACCGCTCAGGTGCTGTTCTGGTCGACCCAGGCGTCGCCAGTCGAGGAGGCCCAGGCCATGCGCGAGCAGGTGCTGGCCGGCTTCCCCGGCGGCGTGGACTTCCAGGCTCAGGACACGGGTCCGTTCTACACCCGCCTCGAGGCCGAGCTGCAGGCCGGCCGCGGCGAGATCGGCGTGGTCGGGGCGCTGCACGGCGACCTCGCCCTCTACGCCGACAGCTGGGTGGACCTCTCGGCCGTCGACCTCAGCGGCATCCAGGTGAGCGAGGCGTTCATGGAGCTCGGTCGCCTGGGCACCGACGAGCAGAAGTACCTGCCGTGGATGCAGGCGAACTACGTGATGGCGGCGAACCGCCAGGCCCTCGAGTACCTGCCCGAGGGCGCCGACCTGAACGCGCTGACCTACGAGCAGCTCGTCGAGTGGGCGGCCAACGTGCACGAGGCGACCGGCACGCCGAAGTTCGGGTTCCCGGCCGGCCCGCAGGGGCTCAGGCACAGGTTCTTCCAGGGCTTCCTGCTGCCCTCGTTCACCGGGTCCACGGTCACGAAGTTCCGCTCGCCCGAGGCCGAGGAGGCCTGGGAGCTCTTCAAGGAGCTGTGGCAGCACACGAACCCCGCCTCCACGAACTACGGGTTCATGCAGGAGCCCCTGCTCACGGGCGACGTGTGGATCGCGTTCGACCACATCGCCCGCCTGGCCGACGCCTTCAACCAGCGGCCCGACGACTTCGTCGCCTTCCCGGCCCCCGCCGGACCGATAGGACGCGGGTTCATGCCGGTGCTGGCGGGCATCGCCGTCCCCGTCACCACCCCCGACCTCGACGCCTCCCTGGCGCTGGTCGAGTACATGATGCAGCCCGAGACGCAGGTGGCGACGCTGCTGGCCACGAACTTCTACCCCACCATCGACGCCGAGCTGCCCGACGACCTGCCCCCGGCTGCGCGCGCCCTCGGTCCGGCGATCACGGCCATGACCACGGCCCCCGACGCGCTGCCGGCGCTGCTGCCGGTGGGCCTCGGCGAGCTGGGCGGCCAGTTCAACCAGGTGTACATCGACACCTTCGAGCGCATCGTGCTGGCGGGCCAGCCGACCCGCACCGTCCTCGACGAGCAGGCGGCCGTGCTGCGCGACCTGATGGTCCAGGCCAACGCGCCGTGCTGGCTGCCCGACGAGCCGTCGGAAGGGGCCTGCCCCGTCGACTGAGCACGTGGACGCGGCTGCCGGCGCTCGTACGGGGCGCCGGCAGCCGCTGCGCCCCGTCCCCCGCAGTCCCGATAGGAGCCGAAGCCGAACGATGCGCTCCAGGGCGCTCCCCTACCTGCTGATACTGCCGGCGACGCTGTTCCTGCTGGTGTTCTTCGTGTACCCCGCCGTGCAGATCGGGGTGCTGGCCGTGTCGGGGCCAGAGGGGTTCACGCTGCGGCACCTCCAGACGATGGCCGGCCACTGGAAGTTCGGTCCAGCGCTGCGCTGGACGCTCCTGCTGGCAGCCATCGCCGTGCCCATACAGGTGGTCCTGGCGCTCGGGATGGCGTCGATCGTCACCAGGCTCAAGGCCGGCCGCGACACCGTGCTCTACGTCTTCTCGATCCCGTTGGGCCTCTCCGACCTGGCGGCCGGCATCATCTGGCTGGCGATCTTCGAGCAGTCTGGCTTCCTCAACTCGCTCCTGTTCCGGCTCGGGGTGATCGAGCGCCCCGTGCTCTTCCTCGGCTACCAGAGCGTCGGGGTGATCTTCCTCGCCGTGGTACTGGCCGAGGTGTGGCGCGCCACGGCGATCGTCATGGTGATCCTCGTCGCCGGCATGGGCCTCATCCCCAAGGAGTACGACGAGGCCGGACAGGTGTTCGGCGCGAACGCCTGGCAGCGGTTCACGAGGATCACGCTGCCGCTCCTGCGGCCGAGCCTGCAGTCGGCCCTCATCCTCCGCACGCTGAACGCGTTCGAGGTCTTCGGCGTCGTCGTCGCGTTGGGCGGGACCACGCTGCCGGTGCTCATGGGCGAGACGTACCAGTGGCAGTTCGCCCTGCGCGACCGCAACGTCGCCGCCTCCTACGCGCTCGTCATCCTCGCCGTCTCGGTCGCGGCGACCCTCTTCTACCAGCGCGCCCTGCGCGTGCCGAAGGGAGCGACGCCGTGAGGGCCGGCGGAGCGGACGCCGCCGTCGCCGCTCCCCACGACGCCCCGCGCGCCGTCCCCGCCGTGGGCACGGCCGGGCGCTTCCTGTTCGTCAGCGCGGTCGTCGTGCTCTCGGCCTGGGTGCTGGTGCCCATCTACCTGATGATGGTCAACGCGCTCTCGTCGCCCCAGGAGGTCACCGCCTTCCCCAAGACCTTCGTCCCCTCCTTCGACCTCGGGTCGGTGCGGTTCTTCGCCACCTTCGCCGGCGTGGCCAGGGCCCTGTGGAACTCGGTCCTGGTGGCCGCGCTGACCATGCTGCTGTCGCTGGGCCTGGGCGCCCCCGCCGGCTACGCGCTCTCCCGCTTCGAGTTCCCCGGCAAGGGGTTCTTCCGGCTTCTCGTCGTGATGACCAGGGCCTTCCCGCTGCCGCTGCTGGCGCTGCCGCTGGCCGTGTTCTTCATCCGGACGGGGCTCGACGACACCGCGCTGGGCCTGGCGATCGTGCACACGGTCCTGGCCATCCCGTTCGCCGCACTGATCACCTACTCGCTGTTCTCCGGCATACCGCTCGAGCTGGAGGAGGCCGCCTGGACCCTCGGCTGCACCCGCTGGCAGGCGTTCCACAAGGTGGTGCTCCCGCTGGTGCTGCCCGGCATCGCCGCCTCGGCGGTCTTCGCCTTCATCGTCTCCTGGAACGAGGTGTTCGCCGCCGCCGTGCTGACCATCCAGAACCGAACGCTGCCCGCCTTCCTCGTCCAGAGCCTCAACGTCTCCCCGCTCCACCTCAAGTTCGCCGGGGGCGCGGCCCTGGTGATCCCCGCGCTCGTGTTCATCTTCGCCGTGCGGAGGTACCTGTTCGCGATGTGGGGCATCGCGAACCGCTAGGGCAGCCATGGCCGAGATCGTCATCAAGGACGTCGCCAAGAGCTTCGGCAGCTTCCGGGCGCTCCACTCGATCGACCTGAGCATCGCGGACCGGGAGTTCATGGTGCTGCTGGGCCCCTCGGGCTGCGGCAAGACGACCCTGCTGCGCATCATCGCCGGCCTCGAGACGCCCAGCGCCGGCGAGGTCTGGATCGGCGGGCGCCGCGTGGACAGGCTGCCCCCGCGCCAGCGCGGCATCGCCATGGTCTTCCAGAACTACGCGGTCTTCCCGCACCTCACGGTGTTCGAGAACATCGCCTTCGGGCTGCGCATGCAGAAGCTCCCCCGCAGGACGATCGAGGAGCGCGTCAACCGCACCGCCGAGCTGATGCACATCGAGCAGCTCCTCGAGCGCTACTCCGGCCAGCTCTCGGGCGGCCAGCGGCAGCGCGTCGCGGTCGCGCGGGCGCTGGCCATGGAGCCCGACGTGATCCTGATGGACGAGCCGCTCTCGAACCTCGACGCGCTCCTGCGCCTCGAGATGCGCGCCGAGCTCAAGGGCGTGCTGGAGGCCAGCCGGACCACCACGATCTACGTCACCCACGACCAGGTGGAGGCGATGTCGCTGGCCGACCGCATCGCCGTCATGCACGAGGGCAGGATCGTCCAGGCCTCGACGCCCGTGGAGGTCTACCGCGACCCGGCGGCCCGCTTCGTCGGCAGCTTCATCGGCAACCCGCCGATGAACTTCATCGCCGCCACCAGGACGGCTCCCGGCGAGTGGGACGTGGCGGGGCTCAAGCTGCCGGGTCCCGCGTCCGGCGACCGCCTCGAGTTCGCGATCCGTCCCGAGGACGTGGAGGTAGCGCCGGGCGGGCTCAAGGCCGTCGTGCGCGTGGTCGAGCCGCTCGGCCCGCACACGCTGGTGACGGCCGACGTGGCGGGCAGGCTCTTCCGCGCCGTCCTCGAGTCCGACCTGTCGGTGGCGCCGGGCGACGAGCTCAGCCTGGTGCCGAGAGAGGGACGCGTGCGCTGGTTCGATCCCGAGACCGGCGAAGCCGTGCGATGACGGACCGCGCGACCATGGTCGCGCAGGCCAGGGACGTGCTGCGCGCCAACGACCGCGGCGGCTACACCGTGCCGACCGCCGGGCTCTACCCGTTCCAGTGGAACTGGGACTCCTGCTTGACCGCCCTCGGGCTGAGCCACGCAGACGAGGAGCGCGCCTGGCGCGAGATCGAGACGCTCTTCGCGCACCAGTGGGAGGACGGCATGGTCCCCCACATCGTCTTCCACGAGCCTTCCGACGGGTACTTCCCCGGACCCGAGGTCTGGGGCACCGGCAGGCCCACGCCGACCTCGGGCATCACGCAGCCGCCCGTCGCCGGCTTCGTGATGAGGCGGCTCTACGACCGGGCCGCCGACCGCGAGCTGGCCGCGGCCAAGGCCCGGGCGCTGCTGCCCAAGGTCGACGCCTGGCACGAGTGGTTCCACCGGCACAGGGACCCTCGCGGGGAGGGCCTGGTCGCGATCATCCACCCCTGGGAGTCGGGGCGGGACAACTCGGTCGACTGGGACGAGCCGCTCTCGAGGGTGCCGACCGAGGGCGTGACCCCCTACACCCGCCGCGACACCCAGCACGCCGACCCGGCGCACCGGCCCACGAAGGCGCAGTACGACCGCTACCTGTGGCTCGTCGAGCGCTTCCGCGGGCTCGGCTGGGACGCCGCGACGCTGCACGACGCGTCGCCGTTCCGCGTGGTCGACCCCGGCTTCAACGCGGTACTGATCAGGTCGTGCGCCGACCTCGCCGACCTGGCCGACGACCTGGGCGAGCACGAGGTGGCCGCCGCCAACAGGGCGCGCGCCGCGGCGGGGCTGGCTGCGCTCGAGGGCCTGTGGAGCGAGGCGCACGGCCAGTACCTGTGCCGCGACCGCGCGAGCGGCGAGCTCGTGGGCAGCGCGTCGGTGGGCGGGCTCCTCGCCGTCTTCGCCGCGGTCCCCGAGGGCCGGGCCGCGCGGATCGCCGCCACCATCGAGCGCTGGGCGCGGGACGTGAGGTACCTGGTGCCCTCGCACGACCCGGCCGACCCGCGCTTCGAGCCCCAGCGCTACTGGCGCGGGCCCGTCTGGCTCGTCGTGAACTACCTGCTCGCCGACGGGCTGGCGCGAGCGGGCCAGGGCGAGCTGGCCGGGAAGGTCCTCGACTCGAGCCTCGAGCTCGTCGCCGCCTCCGGCTTCGCCGAGTACTACGACCCCGTCACCGCGACCGCCTGCGGCGGCGGCGAGTTCTCCTGGACCGCGGCCATGGCCCTGGAGCTGCTGGACGCGCGCGAGGGCTGAGGCGCCGCGGGCCATCGGCGGCGCGCCCCCGGCGCCGACCGAGAGCGCCGGCGCGCCTCAAGGCTCACGCCGGCGTCAGCAGCGCGAGCCCGCGGCGGCGCAGCACGAACGCCGCGGCGGACACCCCGCGACCGGGGTCGAGCCTGTCGACGCAGCGGTCGGCAGGCAGCGCGTCGCCGGTCAGCTCGACGTCGTGGTCGGTAGCGTTGACGGCGGCGCAGACCACGCCCGCCTCCGACTCGCGCCTCACGACCACGGCGCCGCTCTGCGCGAAGACCCTGGCGCCGCCGCGCCTCAGGGGGTGCAGCTCGCGCCGCAGGCGGCCGAGCGCGCCCACGAAGGCCAGCAGCCCCTCGTCCCAGGCCCCTCGGTCGTCCCAGGGCATCGCCGCGCGGTTGTGCGGGTCGTGCCCGCCGCGCAGGCCGATCTCGTCGCCGTAGTAGACGCAGGGGGCGCCCGGCGCGGCGAACAGCAGGAGCAGCGCCTGCCTCACCGCCGCCTCGTCGCCGCACAACAGGGTGGCCAGGCGCGGCGTGTCGTGCGAGCCGAGCAGGTTGAGCTGCCCGAAGGCCGTCTCGCCCGGGTAGACCTTCAGGAGCTCCTCCATGCGCGCGGCGAAGGCGGAGGGCTCGAGCGGCTCGATCCTCCCCAGGCCGCTCTTCGCCGCCTCGGCCCGGTCGAGGTCGCGGCCCACGAGGCCGTAGACGGCGCGGGCGAACGGGTAGTTCATGACGCCGTGGAACATGTCGCCCTGCAGCCAGCGCTCGGCCAGGTCCCAGACCTCGCCCACGATGTAGGCGTCCGGCTTGGCGGCCGTGCAGCGCCGCCTGAACTCCCGCCAGAACTCGTCGTCGTCGATCTCCGACGGCACGTCGAGCCGCCAGCCGTCGGCGCCGAACCTCAGCCACCGCTCGCCGACGTCGAAGATGAACTCGCGGACCATAGGGTTCGCGACGTTCAGCTTCGGCAGCGCCGGCAGGCCCCACCAGGCCTCGTAGCCGAGCTCGCCGCCGCCGTAGGCGTTGAGCGGGAAGCGCCTCACGTGGAACCAGTCGACGTAGGGGCTCTTGGGGCCGTTCTCCAGCACGTCGCTGAACGGCAGGAAGCCGCGGCTGGCGTGGTTGAACACGCCGTCGAGGATCACGCGCATGCCGCGCTCGTGGGCCGCGCTCAGCAGCGCGGCCAGCGCCGCGTCGCCGCCGAGGAGCGGGTCCACGCGGTGGTAGTCGTGCGTGTGGTAGCGGTGGTACGCCGTCGCGCTGAAGACGGGGTTGAGGTAGATCGCGTTCACGCCCAGCGCCTCCAGGTGGCCCAGGCGCTCGGCGACGCCCAGGAGGTCGCCGCCCTGGTAGCCGTGCAGGTCGGTGGGCGCGCCCCAGGGCTGGACGTTGGCGGGCTTGGGCGACCGCTCCGACCTGGCGAAGCGGTCGGGGAAGACCTGGTAGAAGACCGCGTCCTTGACCCAGTCGGGGACGGTGGGGGTCACGACAGCGGGCGCAGCAGCGGGAAGAGGATCACGTCCCTGATGCTGGGCTGGTCGGAGAGCAGCATCGCCAGCCTGTCGATGCCGAGGCCGAGGCCGCCCGTGGGCGGCATGCCGTACTCGAGCGCCGCCAGGAACTCCTCGTCGAGGCGCTGCGCCTCCTCGTCGCCGGCCGCCCGCAGCTGCTCCTGGAGCTCGAAGCGGCGTCGCTGGTCGAGCGGGTCGTTGAGCTCGCTGAACGCGTTGCCCAGCTCCATGCCCACGGCGACGGGCTCGAACCGCTCCACGAGGCCGGGACGCGAGCGGTGGCGCTTCGCCAGCGGGCTTATCACCTCGGGGTGGTCCATGACGAACGCCGGCCCCACGAGGTGCGGCTCGACGTAGTGGTCGTAGAGCTTGGCGTAGACCTGGCTCAGCGGACGCTCGCCCAGCGGCGGCTCGCCGCCGGCGCCCGGCTCGGGGAAGCGCTCGCGCACCCAGGCGCGCAGGCGCTCCTCGTCGAGGACGTCGAAGTCGATGCCGGCGCGCCTGGCGAGCTCGCCCGTGTAGTCGACGCGCGGCCAGGGCGGCGTGAAGTCGAGCTCCTTGCCCTGGTAGACGAGCTTCGTGCTGCCCGTGAGGTCGCGCACGAGGCTCGAGTAGAGGTCCTCGACGAGCTCCAGGATGTCCAGGTAGTCGCGTCCTGCCCAGTAGAGCTCGAGCATCGTGTACTCGGGGTTGTGCTTGAAGCTGATGCCCTCGTTGCGGAAGTTCCTGCCGATCTCGTAGACGGCCTCGAAGCCGCCCACGATCAGCCGCTTGAGGTAGAGCTCCAGCGAGATGCGCAGGTAGAAGTCGTGGCCCAGCGCGTTGTGGTGGGTCACGAACGGGCGCGCCTCGGCGCCGCCCGGCTGGGCCTGCAGCACCGGCGTCTCGACCTCGATGAAGCCCCTCTCGTCGAGGTAGCGCCTGATGTACGAGATCGCGTGCGCGCGCAGCTCGAACGCCCGCCGCGACTCCGGGTTCATGATCGTGTCGAGGTAGCGCTGCCGGTAGCGCGCCTCCTTGTCCTGGAGCCCGTGGTGCTTGCTCGGCAGGGGCCTGAGGGCCTTGGCCAACAGCCTGAAGGAGCCGGCGTCGACGGTGAGCTCGCCCGTCTTCGTGGCGTAGACCCGGCCCGTGACCTCGAGCCAGTCGCCGAGGTCGAGCTTCTTGAGCGCGTTGTACTGCTCGAGCTTCGCCTTCTCGAAGGAGACCTGCACGCGGCCGCTCTGGTCCTGCAGGGTCGCGAACGTCAGCTTGCCGAGCATCCGCATGAGCATCACGCGCCCGGCGACGGTCACCTCGGGGCCGTCGACGCGCTCGCCCGGCTGCAGCGACGGGTGCGCGGCGCGCAGCTCGGCGGCCGTGTGCGTGCGGTGGAACGAGTAGGCGTACGGCTCGATGCCGCGCTCGACCAGCGCCCGCAGGTTGCGCAGGCGCTGGTCGCGTTGGTCCGTCGGGTCGTCCATGACGCGCCAGCTTAGCCGCCTGGCGCGGTGTGGCTCACGCGATCTCCTTGACCACGTAGCGAGCGACCTTCTCGCCGATCACGACCTCGAACTCGTCGCCGACGCCGCGGCCCTTGAGCGCCTTGCCCAGCGGCGACTCGTCGGAGACCTTCGGTATGTCGCCGTCGAGCACGCCGGCCTCCACGGGCGAGACGAGCTGGACGGAGAACTCCTCCTGCTTCTTGCCAGCCTCGGCCAGCTTCACGACCGAGCCAAGGTCGACTACGTCGGACGCCTGGTCCTCGATGATCACGGCCCGGCCTAGCTGGTCCTCGAGGTCGTCTATGCGCTGCTCGATCCTGGCCTTCTCGGTCTTGGCGTCCTCCAGGCCGGAGTCGTCGTAGTCGTCCGACGAGCCGGTCAGCTCCTGGAGGATGCGCGTGGCCTCCTCCAGCCGCTCCCGCTCCTGCTTCAGCAGCGCCTGCAGGCGCTCGTATCCCTCTTGAGTGACGCGCACTCTCATCGCCATGTGGCACCTCCGGAGTTCTTCTCGGCCCCGTTAGGAAGCGGCTTGCCCCCCTGGGGGGACAAGCCGTGCGTTACCCCAACTGTGAGCCAGATGATACCTCAAGGCGCCCTCGCGTCGGCGCAGCCATGCGACGAGCCGGGCACCGCCGGCCGTCCTGCCGACCGGAGAACCGCGCGGCTGGATGGGCATTCTTGCTCACCAGGCAGCCCGCGCGCCGATCTACACTCGCCTCGATGACGTTCCGCGCCGCGGCCCTCCTCACCCTCGTCACCTGCGCGCTGGCCGCGGCCGCCGCGCTGTACGGCCAGGGCGACGCGCGCCCCGGCGACCCCATGCTCGTCCCCACCGTCCTCAACCCGCTCGAGGACCCGCGCCTCGCGCCCTACCTGGCGCTGCGCGAGGCCAGCGCGGACCGCGACCTCACCAGGCTCCAGGAGCTCGCCTTCGACGGGGACGCGTTCAGCTCGTACCTGGCCGCCCTGGAGCTCGCGCGCGCCGAGGAGGCGCCGGCGGCGGTCCGGGCCACGGCGCTGGAGCGCGCGCTCGAGCTGAGGGTCCAGGACCCCCTGCGGCGCGCCGAGGAGCGCGCGCTGCACCTCGAGCTCGGCGAGCTGTGGGAGGAGGCCGGCGACGGCGCGGCCGCGTTCGCCGCCTACGCCGCCGCCCTGCCCATGGGCAGGGCGATCGAGGGCGCGGAGCGCACCGCTCCCGACCGCTACCGTCTGGCGGCGGCGTTCCAGCGCGCCGGCATGCACACCAGGGCGCTGGAGACGCTCGCCGGTCTGTCGGCGCCGTCGATAGAGGCGCCGTCGCTGCGGGCCCTGGGGCGCTACGAGGAGGCGCTGGAGGCCTACCGACGCTGGCTGGCCGAGGAGCCGGGCGAGGACGCCGCCCGCTCTGGCGAGGCCTGGTGTCTCTTCTACCTGGGACGCGACGACGAGGCGCGCGCCGCCTTCCAGGCCCGCGGCGACCTCTACGGCCTGGGGCTCCTGGCCAACCGCGCCGGCGACGTCGCCCGCGCCGTCGAGCTGCTCGTCGCCAGCGGCCGCGCCGACGCCATGTGGCTGGCCACGGGCATCCTCGAGGCCCGCGACCGCTACGCCGAGGCCCTGCCCATCTACCTCGGGCTGGCCGCCGGCTCCAGCTCCTACGCCGACGACGCGGCCTTCCGCGCCTACGTGCTCGCCGAGCGCCTGGGCGACGCGCAGGCCCGCTCCCGCGCGCGCGACCTCCTGCCCTACGGCTCGTTCTTCGCGCTCGTGCTCGGCGACCCGCCCGCGGTGCCCGACCCGGCCGCGGACGCGGTGCCGGTCGGCGGCGACATGGCCCTGGCGGGCGAGCCCAGCGCCGCCGCGGAGGCCCTCGACCTGGCCTTCGCCCTGATGGCCGTGCACGACCGCGAGGCGGCTGTCGGCGAGCTCCTCTTCGCGCTGCGGGAGGCCGAGGCGGCCGGCGACGTGGCCGCCGTCCTCGACCTGGCCGAGGCGCTGCAGGGCCTGGACGAGTACCGCCAGAGCGCGCGGGCGGCGCGCGAGCTGCTGGCGGCCGGCGTCGGCGACCTGCGGGTCTGGCGCCTGGCCTACCCGCCGGCCTGGCCGGAGACCGTGCTCGCCGCCGCCGCGGAGTCCGGCGTCGAGCCGGCGCTGATCTGGGCCGTGATGCGTCAGGAGTCGGCGTTCAGCGAGGTCGCCGTGTCCGTCGCGAACGCGCAGGGCCTGATGCAGGTGATCCCCTCGACCTGGGGCTGGATCGCCGAGCTGCGCGAGGAGGCGCCGGGAGACCCGTTCGACGTGGAGGCGAACATCCGTTACGGCGCCACCTACCTGGGGTGGCTGCTCGACTACTGGGACGGCGACGTGGAGCTGGCCATCGCGTCGTACAACGGCGGACAGGGCTACGTGCGCCGGGTCTTCACCGCCGACTACGTGGCCGGCGACAAGGCGGAGTTCTACCGCGAGATCGACCGCGGCGAGACCCGCGAGTACCTGCAGCGCGTCTACGAGAACCTCGCCGTCTACCGCACGCTCTACCCGGCCCTCGCCACCGGCGCCGTCGCCGACACCGACTGAGCCCCCGGCGCCTAGCTACCGAACCCGGTCTCCGCGATGAGGTCGAACGCGCGCTCGACGACCTCTCGCAGCCACACGTCCTGCGGCGCGCGTCCCTCGCCCAGCAGGGCGGTCTCCCCGCGGCCCAGCCAGCGCCAGTCGTCGTGCTTGCCCTCCTCGAGCGCCGGCCCGGCCAGGTCGCCCGCCACGGTCACGAGCACGTCGACCTCGCGGCGGAGCACGCCGCCCGCCTCCCAGTCGATGAGCTCGACGACGGGGCCCAGCGCGGCGAGCTCCCAGCCCGTCTCCTCGCGCACCTCGCGGCGCAGGGCGCCCAGCGCGTCCTCGCCCGGCTCGGCGTGGCCGCCCACCATGTCCCAGGCGCCGGGGAACAGCTCGCGGCTCCGCGTGCGGCGCTGCACGAAGACGCGTCCGGCGCCGTCGGTGACGATCGCGCCCACGACGAGGCGCCTGCCGTCCCGTGCCGCGGAGGCCGAGAACTCGCGCAGCGCGGCCTCGTCTGGCACCGCGCCGACCCGCAGCCCGCGTCCGTCCGGCGCACCAGACAGCCTTACCTCGAGACCTTCGGCCATGCCCGCGAGGTTACGACGCCCGCGCGCGCCGGCGCCGCAGGACGTAGACGGCGCGCGCGCCCAGCAGCACCGCGAACGCGCCCGCGAACAGGAGCGGCTCGGGCTGGACGGTCTTGCGGCCCCACACGAAGTGGAGCGAGACGAGGCCGGCGGCGACGTAGACGAGCCGGTGGAGCAGCGCCCAGCGACGGCCCAGGCGCACGATCCAGCCCCTCGTGGAGGTGATGGCCAGCGCCAGGAGGATCAGCCAAGCCGCGAAGCCGATGGTCATGAACGGGCGCTCGAGCACGTCCTCGGCGAGGATCGAGAAGTCGAGGCCGAGGTCGAGGAAGGCGTAGACGCCCAGGTGCAGCGAGGCGTAGACGAACGCGCCCAGGCCGAGCTGCCGTCGGTACCTGATCAGCCAGTGCCAGCCGGTGAGGCGCCGCAGCGGCGTCACGGCCAGGGAGAGGACGAGGTGCAGGATCGCCCACCAGCCCGTGCGGTGCGTGAGCGTCTCGATGGGGTCGACCCCGAGGTTCCAGGTGAGGGCGTCGACCAGCGTGACCGCCGCCGGCGTCAGCGTGAGCGCCCACAGCGCCAGGTGACTGGCCCGCTGCCAGCGCTTCCGCCTGGCCTTGTCCTGCGCGCCGGCCCGCGGGGCGGCGGCGACGGCAGGCATCAGAAGTTGCGCACCAGGTCCATGCCCTCGTACATGTCGGCCACCAGCTCGCCGTAGCCGTTGAACATCAGGGTGGGGCGCCGGCGGAACTCGCCGATGCGGCGCTCGGTGGCCTGGCTCCAGCGCGGGTGGTCGACGTCGGGGTTGACGTTCGCGTAGAAGCCGTACTCGTGGGGGGCGTAGACGTTCCACGTGTTCGGCGGCTGCTCGGCGACGAAGCCGATCTTCACGATCGACTTGATGCTCTTGAAGCCGTACTTCCAGGGCACGACCAGGCGTATCGGCGCCCCGTTCGCGTTCTTCAGCGGCTTGTCGTAGATGCCGGTCGCGAGGAGGGTGAGCGGGTTCATCGCCTCGTCGAGCCGCAGGCCCTCCACGTAGGGCCACGGCAGGAGGTTCCGCCGCTGCCCGGGCATCTGCTCGGGCCTGTAGACGGCCTCGAACGACACGAACCTGGCCTCCGGCTTCGGGACCAGCAGCTCGATGAGGTCGCGCAGCATGAAGCCGTTGTAGGGGATCACCATCGACCAGCCCTCGACGCAGCGGAAGCGGTAGACGCGCCTCTCGATCTCGAACTGCGAGACGATCTCCTCGAGGGGGAACGTGCCGGTGTTCTCGGCCAGGCCCTCGACGGTGATGGACCACGGCTCGGTGACGAAGTCGCCGCTGAGGCGCGACGGGTCCGACTTGTCGTAGCCGAACTCGTAGAAGTTGTTGTAGGTCGTGATGGCCTCGTAGTCCGTGATCCTCTCGTCGGTGTCGCCGAGGCCCATCAGCTCGTCGACGGCGTCGCCCGCCCCCTGCCCCAGCGCGGCGCTCGCCGCGGTGCCGACCGCGAGCGCCGCGGCGGCCCTCATGAACGTCCGGCGGCTCACGTAGAGCTCCTCCGGCGTGATCTCTTCTTCGGGCACCTGCAGCAGGCGGTTCAGCACCGACACGACCGACCTCCTCGGGGCGAGAGTAGTGAGCAGTGTAGTGCGGGAGGGCGCCCGCCGTCCGGTGAGCGGTGACGCAGGGCCCTGTCGCGCCCGCGGCGCCGCGGTCCCGCTCGAGTGTTCCCCTTCCCCCCGCGACGGCGGTCCGGCCCGCCCCGAGCCCGCGCCCCGACCTAGCCCCGCTCCTCGGCGCCGTCGTCCCAGCGCCTGGCGTAGCCGGACGTGACGCGGTCCATGACGACGGCGAGCAGCACGATCGCCAGACCGGCCTCCAGCCCGAGGCCGACGTCGCCGCGCTGCAGCCCGCGCAGCACCACCTGGCCGAGGCCGCGCGCCCCGATCATCGAGGTCAGCACGACCATCGACAGCGCCAGCATGATCGTCTGGTTCACGCCGGCCGCCACCGTGGGCAGGGCCAGCGGCAGGCGCACGTAGCGCAGCACCTGGGCCTCGCTGGCGCCGGCGGTCTCGGCCGCCTCGACGAGGGACCTGTCGACCGACCTCAGCCCGAGGTCGGTGAGGCGGATCACGGGCGGCACGGCGTAGACGAACGTCGCGAACAGCGCCGAGACGTTGCCGAGGCCGAAGAACATGACGACGGGCACGAGGTAGACGAAGCTGGGCAGCGTCTGCATGAGGTCCAGGACCGGACGCAGCACGGCCTTGAAGCGGGCGCTGCGGCTCATGAGCACGCCGAGCGGCACGCCCACGAGGACGCACAGCGCCGTGGCCAGCGCCATCAGCGCCAGCGTCGTGACGGTCTCTGGCCACAGGCCGAACGACCCGACCAGCACGAGGCTCGCCGCGACGAGCGCGCCGGCGAGGGCTCGGCGCGTCGCGTTCCAGACGAGGAGCGAGAGGAGGAGCGTGACGAGCCACCACGGCAGCGCGAGGAGCCCGCGCTCGAGGGCGCCGAGCAGGTAGAGCAGGGCGTCGGAGACGCCTGCGAACGTCGCCGAGTAGTCGGTGACGAGGCGGTCCACGACGGCGTTCGCCCAGTCCCGCAGCGGCACGCGCCAACCGCTGGGGAACGACGGCCCCAGGCTAGCCACGGCTCAGTCCGAGCCGAACGCCGCCTCGACCCTCGCGGCGGCCTCCGGGTCGAGCCAGGACCTCCAGACCTCGGGCTCCGTGGCGAGGAAGCGCCTGGCCGCCTCCTGCGGCTCGGCGCCCGTGGCGTGCATGTGGGCGAGGGCGCGCGAGAGCATGGCGCTGCTGCCGTGGTAGGCGGTGAGGAACCTCCTCACGCCCTCCGGCGCCTCGTCCTTGAAGCGCGAGCCGAGCGCCACGACGGCCCGCGACGCGGGGTAGGCGCAGGCCCGCGTCGCGCGCTGCGGCGCGTCGACGAGGGCGGTGAACTCGGCCCAGCACTCGGGGTCGTAAGGGGGCTCCTCGAGCATGTAGAGGTCGAGCTCGCCCAGCACCCAGGTGGGGCCCCAGTAGTAGCCGACCCACGGTTCGCCGCGCCGGTAGGCGCCCTCGAGCTCGGCGGCCAGCGCCACGCCGGTGCCGGAGCGGAAGTTCGTGAACGAGTCGTCGAGGCCGTAGGCGTGCAGCTTCACCGTGTTCACGAGCTCGCACTGCCAGCCGATCACGCAGTTGTAGAAGCGGCCCTTGTCCGGCTCCTCCGGGTCGCGGAAGAGCTCCTTGTACTCCTCGAGGTCGAAGACGCTGCGCAGCCCCGGCGCCGCGGCCTCGATGCCCCTGTCCGGGTCGCCCTCGACGAGGTAGCGGGGCACGAACCAGCCCTGCACCGCGTCCTCGAAGGCTATGCCCACCTCCTCGACGACCCCGGCGGCCACGGCCTCGGTCCACAGGGCGGGGACGTTGTCGGTCCACACCTCCATGATCACGTCGACGTCGCCGCGCACGGCGCCCTGGTAGATGGGCACGACGGTCCCGGGGATCGCGTCGGTCTCGCAGCCGAACCCGGCCTCGAGCACGAGCCTGGCGACCCAGTTCGCCACCTGGGCGCTCTCCCAGTCGAGGTCGCCGAAGACGATGGGGCGGCCCAGGCCGCCGCAGTCGGGCGCCCGCTCCTGGGCGTCCGCCGGCCCCGAGGCGGCGGCGAGCAGGCAGGCGGCGAGAAGGGGGAAGAGGAGTCGCTGGAGCCTCGGCATGGACCTCCCTAGGCGCCCTCCGCGCTCCTCTCCGGCTCGTGCCGACGGTGGACGGTGGGCAACGTGACCCTGAACACGGTAGCGCCCGGCCGCGACCTCACGGTGATGCGCCCGCCGTGCCTCTGCTCGACGGTCTTGCGCGCGAGCGGCAGTCCGAGTCCTGTGCCCTCGCCGACGCCCTTGGTCGTGAAGTAGGGCTGGAACAGGCGCGGCATCACGTCGGGCGGGATCCCCGGTCCGGTGTCCCCGACCTCCACGGTGACCTGGCCCTCGCCCGACCGCGTGCGCAGGGTCAGCGTGCCCGCGCCCCCCATGGCGTCGAGGGCGTTGTCGATGAGGTTCGTCCACACCTGGTTCAACTCGCCGGGGTACGCCTCGATGCGCGGCAGGTCCGCGCCGTAGTCGCGCACGACCGTCACGCCGGGGCCCAGCTTGCGCTTGACCATCACGAGGGCGCTCTCCAGGCCCTCGTGCACGTCGATGACGTCGAAGGCGGCCCTGTCCATGTGGCTCGAGACCTTCACGGCCCGCACCTGCTCGACGATGGCCTTGGCGGCCAGGTCGATCTCGGCCAGGAGGCCGCGCGCGACGGCGTCGGCGGCGAGCCAGCGCGCGGCCGCGGCGCGGTCGGGCGGCGCGAACTCGGCCAGCACCTCGTCGAGGGCGGGAAGCGTCCAGCCGGCCTGCAGCAAGGCGGGCGCGGCCTCCCACGGCGCCTCGAGCCCCAGCGCCTCCAGGTGGTCGCTGAGCTCGTCCTCGTCGGCGGGGTCGGGCAGGTGGCCCGGCCCGTGCGGCGCGCTCGCGGCGCGCTCCTTCGCCAGCGCGCCGAGGCGGAGCACGGCCTCGCGCTCGCCGGGGCCCAGGTCGCGCGCGAACAGGTCCACGGCCGCCGCGTCGCGCGCCTCGTGGGCGGCGGCCAGCGAGGCGGTGGCCCGCGCCAGCGCCGACGCCGGGTTGTTCAGCTCGTGGGCGAGGCCGGCCGCCATCGTGCCGAGGGCCACGAGCCGCTCCTCGCGCGCGCGGTTCGCCTGGTCCTCCTCGATGCGGGTGGCCATGCAGCCGACGATCGCCGCGGCGGCCTCCGGCGAGCTGCCGAGCAGGTCCCTGAAGGCCTTCTGGCCGAGGCGCAGCAGGCGCGAGTCGACGTCGGCCCTGACGGTCGCGGTGCGCGGCCTGCCGTTCACCAACGCCATCTCGCCCACGACCTCGCCCGGACCGCGGTAGGCGATCGGGTCGTCGACCTCCCTGACGCGCTTCGAGATCACGAGCTCGCCCGTGAGCACCACGTAGAGGTTGTCGCCCTCGTCGCCCTCGCGGAACAGGACGTGGCCGGCGGGGACCTCGATCTCGTCGGCCCTCGCCAGCAGGTCGCCGAGGTGGTCGTCGTCGAGGGCGGCGAACAGCGGCACGCGCCTCAGGTAGTCGCGGCGCGTGGCCTCGTCGCTGCCCATCGGGTGCTTCGACCGGGCACCTGGGCCCACGGCGTCCTCCGAGGCGGCGTCGCCGCCCCCGCCACGCGCCGCGCCGCCGCGCTGCGTGCTCATGGCCCCGCGAGGTAGCGGTGGACCGCCTGCACGGCCATCGCACCCTCGCCCACGGCCGACGCGATGCGCTTCACGGACCGGTACCTGACGTCGCCGGCGACGAACACGCCGGGCACGCTCGTCTCGAGCCAGCCGCGCTCGCGCCCGCCCGGCCCGCCCGAGGTCCCCAGGTCCTCGCCGGCGAGCACGTAGCCCTGCGGGTCGCGGGCTACCTCGGCGGGCAGCCACTCGGTGTGCGGCGTGGCGCCGATGAACACGAACACGGCCGCCGCCTCCTCGTCGGCCTCGCGCCCCGAATCGAGGTCCCTCAGCACGACGCGCTCCAGGCGCCCCTGACCGTCGAGGCGCGCCACCACGGTGCGGCACCGCACGGTCACGCGCTCGTTGGCCTGGAGCTGCGCGATCAGGTAGCTGGACATGCTGGCGCCGAGCCCGCTGCCGCGCACGATCATCACCACCTCCTCCGCGAAGCGCGAGAGGTACATCGCCGCCTGGCCGGCCGAGTTGCCGGCCCCCACGACGAACGCGCGGCGGCCGTTCACGGACATCGCCTCGGTGACGGCGGCACCGTAGTAGACGCCGGCGCCAGCGAGCTCGTCGGCGCCGGGCGCGTCGAGGCGCCGGTAGGCGACGCCCGTCGCGACCAGCACGGCCCTGGCGCCCACCTCGCCGCCGTCGGAGAGCGTGACGATGCGGTACGGGTCCTCGAACCGCAGGCCCGTGGCGCGTACGGGGTTGAGGATCTCGGCCCCGAAGCGCCGGGCCTGGGTGACGGCCCGCCGCGCCAGGTCGGCGCCGGAGAGGCCGGAGGGGAAGCCGAGGTAGTTCTCGATGGCCGACGAGAGCCCCGCCTGACCGCCCGGCGCCTCGGCCTCGACGAGCAGGGTCGACAGGCCCTCTGACGCCCCGTAGACGGCCGCCGCCAGGCCGGCCGGGCCCGCGCCCACGATCACGAGGTCGTAGCTCCTCAGCTCGGGGCGCTGCTTGAGCCCGACGCGCGACGCCACCTCGGCCAGCCCCGGCGCCAGCAGCGCCGCGCCGTCCGGGAGGACGACGACGGGCAGGTCGGCGGGTCCCGCCCCCGCGGCCTTGAGGAGCGGCTCGGCCTCGGCCGAGAGCTCGACGTCGAGCCAGCGGTAGGGCACGAGGTTGCGCGTGAGGAAGTCCTTGAGGGCGTGCGTCGAGGGCGCGAAGGCGTGTCCCACGACCGTCACGCCGCTGAACGCGGGCTGCCACCGAGCCCGCCAGTCGTCGAGCAGGTCGTCGAGGACCGGGTAGAGGCGCTCCTCGGGTGGGTCCCAGGGCTTCATCAGGTAGTAGTGCAGCTTCGTCTCGTTGATCGCCCTTATCGAGGCCTCGGTGTCGGCGTAGGCGGTGAGCAGCACGCGCCGCGCGTCGGGGTAGAGCTCGCGGGCCTGGGACAGGAACTCGAGCCCGCTCATGCGCGGCATGCGCTGGTCGACGAGGAAGAGCGCGACCGCGTCGCCCCGCAGCTTGGCCTCCTGCACGAGCTCGAGGGCCCGCTGGCCGGAGTCGGCGCGCACGACGCGGTACGACTCGCCGTAGTGGCGGCGCAGGTCGCGCGACACGGCCGCCAGCACGGCCGGGTCGTCGTCGACGGCCACGATGAGGGGCTTGGACGCGGAGCCCGCTGCGCTCACCCGGCTACCGCCTCCGGCAGCCTCCCCGGCTCGCCGAGTACCGAGAGGTCGAACGGGCCCGACGGGATCTCGGCCTCCACGCTCGCCGCCTCGTCCTCGGCCCTGGCGGCCTCGGCGTCGCGGCCCAGCGCCCGCTTCACGCGCGCGAGGTCGCGCAGCGCGCGGGCCGCGTACGGGCGCATGCCGCGGTCCCGGTACCAGGCGAGAGCTCCCTCGAGGTGGGGGAGCGCCTCCTCGTGGCGCCCGAGCTCGGCCAGCGCCTCGGCCAGCATGTGGGCAGCGGTCCAGCGTCCGAAGGCGTCGCGCATCGACTCGGCGCGCTCGACCTGCGACTCGAGGTCGGGCACGGCGCCCACGTCGCCGGCCTGGAAGCGGCAGGCGGCGCGCGAGGCCTCGACGCCGTAGAGGTGCGGCTCCCACGCGGTGCCGACGGCGACCTTCAGCGCCCTGTCGAAGTCCTCGAGCGCCACCTGTAGCTGGCGGCGCGTCATCTCGCCGAGGCCGGAGAGCCACAGGCCGTTGGCCGCGCACTCGCGCCCTTGGATGCCGAGGGCCTTGTCGCGTCCGTAGACGATGAACCTCATCGCGGTCTCCAGGTCCCCCATCTCCCTCAGGGCGTTGCCCACGAGCATCGCGACGTCGGCCTCCTTGATCGTGGAGCCGGAGGCGTACGCCGCCGCCAGCGCCTTGGGGAGGATCGCGTAGGCCTCGTCGAAGCGCCCCAGCCGGGCGAGGGCGAGGGCCTGCGAGCCCAGCGCGTGCGACATCACGGCCTTGTCGCCCACGGCACGGGCAAGCTCCGCTACCTCCCCGAACCGCCGCGCGGCGGTCTCGGGGTCGTCGCCGACGAGCAGCTCGGTGGAGGCCCAGAACGGCAGGAGGAAGAGGTGGTCGTCGCCGAGCCGTGCGGCCAGGTCCTGCGCCTCGGTGAGCACGTCGAAGCCCTGCGTGGGGTGGCCCGAGAGGATGAACACGTTCGCGTGCAGCACCAGGGCCTTGACGAGCATCCTCTCCTCGCCCAGCTCCCTGGCCAGCTCCACGGCGCGGCGCGAGCGCTCGGCCATGCCCCAGCGCAGCTCGGGGTCCTCGTGCCGCCGGAGCAGCAGCTCGGTGTCGGTGAGCGCGATCAGGGTCTTGGCCAACGCCCTGCGCCAGGCCTCGTCCCTGGCCTGCGGCGCCACGCGCTCGAGGGCGGCGAGGGCGCGCTGGTTGAGGTCGACGGCCTGGTCGAGGGCGTTGAGCCGCCTCGCGCGGTCGGCGGCGCGTCCGGCGTGCTCGGCGAACGCGACCCACTCCTCGGCGCGCTCGTAGTGGCTGGCCAGCGCGGCCGCCACCTCGTCGATGCGTCCCTCGTGGAGCCGCTCCAGCACCTTGGCGACGAGGCGGTGGAGCTCGATGCGCCGCTTGGTCAGGAGCCTGTCGTAGGCGGCCTCCTGCGTGAGGACGTGCTTGAAGGCGTACTCCTCGTCGGGCTGGAGCTCGCGCACCAGCTCCTCGTCGGTGAGCGTCATGAGGTGGGGGCTCACGTCCCCCACGCGCCAGGGGATCGAGTCCTGCATCAGGACCGTGCCGAGGACGCGCCGCTCGAAGCTGCGGCCTATCACCGCCGCGGTCTGGGCCACGCGCCGCGTCTGCTCCGGCAGGCGGTCGATGCGGGCGCTGAGCACGCCGAAGAGCGTCTCGGGTATGTCGACCTCCGAGAGGTCGCCGGTGACGACCCAGCGCTCGGCCTGCTTGACGAGGTGGCCGGAGTCGATGAGCGACCTCAGGACCTCCTCGAGGTAGAACGGGTTGCCGTCGGAGCGCTCCAGGACCCTCTCGAGCGGGGCGGGCAGCTCGCCGCCGCCCAGCAGCTGCACGAGGAGGTCGCGCGAGTGCCGTCCGTCGAGCGGGGCGAGGTCGAGGCGCAGCGCGCGCTCGCCCAGCTGCTCGGCCACGGCGCCGGGCAGGGAGCGGCTGGGGGCGCCCCGGTCCGGGCGCATCAGGGCGATCGTCAGCAGGGGCAGCTCGCGGGTCAGGCCGGCGAGCTCGGTCAGGGCCTCGACCGTGGCGGGGTCGGCCCAGTGCAGGTCCTCGAAGACCAGCACCGTGGGGCGCGAGGCCAGGCGCCCGAGCAGGGCGGCCACGGCCCCGGTGATGCGGCTCTCGAGCACGCCGCCGTCGAGGCCGGCGGTGGCCGCCGCCGCCTGGTCGTCCTCCACGGCCATCAGGAGCTGCAGGTAGGGCTCGTGCCTGCGCCCGTCCCAGTCGCCGGCGCCCGCCACGGCGGACAGGCGCTCCCGCACCACGTCGGGCGGATCGGACTGCGACGCGCCCAGGGTCGCGAGGATCGCGCCCCGCAGCGGGAAGTACGGCACGGCCTGCGCGTAGGAGAGCGCGCGGCCCTCGTACCAGGCGAGGTCGCCCCCGCCGCGCCGCAGGTCGCGGTGCGCGCGAGCGCGCAGCTCCGCCACCAGCCGGGACTTGCCCAGCCCGGCCTCGCCGACCACGGTGACGAAGCTCCCCTCGCCCCGGGCCAGGCGCGACACGCGGTCCCTCAGCTCGCCCAGCTCCCTGTCGCGGCCGACGATCGGCGCCACGAGGCCCTCGATGCCCCGGCGGCGCGCGCCGCCGGGGATGGGGTCGACGACCTCGTAGACCTTCACGGGGTCGCGCAGGCCCTTGACGGGGCGGGCCCCCAGCGGCACGGTCTCGAACGCGTGCCGCACGAGCTCGAAGGTGTCGTGCGCGATGAGGACGGTGCCCGGCTCCGCCATCGCCTGGAGGCGCGCCGCCAGGTTCGCCGTCTCGCCCATCGCCGTGAACTCGGCCCTGACGTCGTCGCCGACCGTCGTGAGCACCGACTGGCCCGTGCTCACGCCGACCCTGACGGCGAAGGGGCGCGCGTCGGCGGCGTCCCCGCCGCCCAGGCGGCCGAGCACGCTCTCGCCGTACTCTGCGGCCGCGTCGCGGATCCGCAGCGCCGCCAGGACCGCGCGCTCGGGGTCGTCCTCGTGCGCGCTGGGGACGCCGAAGAAGGCGAGGATGCCGTCGCCCATGAGCCGGCCGACGGTGCCGCCGTAGTAGGCGACGGCCTCGTTCATCACCGAGAACGCCCCGTTCATCACCTCGGCCCAACCCTCTGCCCCGAGTCGCTGGGTCAGCTCGGTCGACCCGGCGACGTCGGCGAACAGGACGCTCACGAGCTTCCGCTCGCCCTCGGCCGCCGGGACCTCCTGGAGGCGCGTGCCGCAGTTCGAGCAGAAGCGCGAGCCCTCGGCGTTCGCATGCCCGCAGACTGGACAGTTCATGGCCGGCCTCCCGTCCCTGGGCCCGCCTCTGCCCCGGCGCGGTCCGCCGGATCGCGCCGCCCCCACCGAGGCAGGGTGCCCCGCAGCGTTAGTCGAGCAACTGAGAGTAGGTCCGCTGCCCCACCGTCAATGGGCTGCAGCTTACAATCCGCGCTCCCGGAAGCGCCCTGACCCGCGCACATCGGTCCCTCACTCAGGCCATCGGGCCCGGCCCTACCCTGCGCCGACGCGACGAGCGTGACGCGGGGGAGCCGGGCGAGGGCCGCGGGCGCCCGCGCCGCTGCGCCGCCACCGGAGGTCCTCGCATGCGCAGCCTCGTGACCATTGGCGTGATCCTGGTGATACTCGGCATAGCCGGCTTCGTCGTCCCCCGCATCACCTTCACGGAGGAGCGGACGGTGCTCGACGTCGGACCTGTCGAGGTGGAGGCCGAGCAGCAGCGCTCGGTGCCGATCCCCGACATCGCGGCGGGGGTGGCCGTGGTCGCCGGCCTCGTGCTGGTGGGGGTGGGGGCGTCTACGCGGAGGGTGTAGCCGACCGGGCCCGCAGGCGGCGCCCGGCGCCACGGCCGGCGCTGACGAGCCGCCGGCTAGCGCAGGTTCCACGCCGGCATGTCGCCCGCGACGACCTCGGAGGAGCCGCCGTCGACGCGTACGGCGACGAGCTCGACGCGGCCCTCCGGCCCGACGACGGGCAGCACCAGCGCGCTCGAGTCCGGCGACCACAGGCTGTGGGAGCGCGAGTACTGGTCGAAGAACGGCAGGTACTGGGTCAGGAACGCCCGCGACAGCAGGAACTCACCCGCGTTGACCACGTCGCCGGCTTCAGCGTCGACGAACTTCACGGTCAGCAGCGGCACCCGCGCCTGGACGTGGGCGAGGCCGCCCGGGGCGGCGGCGGCCTCGCTCGCGTACGCGGTGGCGAGCCCGCCGCTCGGCGCGGCGGACGTCAGGCCCGGCGGCGCGCCGGGGACCGAGCCGGCCGGCGCGTCGGCGACCCGGCCGCCACCGCCGTCCTCCTCGAGGCTCAGCGTCGCCAGCCAGCGTCCGTCGGGCGACCAGAACGAGCCGACCACCACGTCGGAGCTGAGGACGCGCGCCTCGCCGTCCGGCACCTCGATCAGCACCACCGGCCCGGCGAAGTAGCCGGGGGTCGTGGCCCCCTGGACGCTCAGGTGGTCGTGCCCCGGCCGCCACGCGAACGCCACCAGCCCCTCGTGGGCCAGCTCGGCGACGGGGGCGCCGGCGGGCCCGCGCTCCGGGTTGGCGAGGACGACGACGCGGTCGCCGCCGAGATCGTGCCTGGCGTACGCGACGTACCGCCCCGAGTCGGAGATGGCGGGCGACTGGAAGGCGCCCGGCGCCGGCAGCGGCGACGCCACGGCGAACGAGTCGATGGGGCTCATCCCCACCAGCGCGCTCTCCCGCAGCACGTCGCGGTGCACCAGCACCGAGCGCCCGGTCGGGGACCACACCCAGTAGAACGGCTGCCCCTGCTCCAGCGCGGTCCGCGCCGCCTCGCGGTCGCCCGCGAGCGCCCGCGCCACGTCGACGATGTCCAGGGCCAGGTCCTCGCCGGGCGTGCTCGAGAGCACGGCCAGGTACCTGTCGTCTGGCGACCAGTTGAGGTAGATCGGGTTGCGGTCCGGCGCCGAGAGCACGACCACGGGGTCGCCGCCGCGGCTGACGTCGACGACCTCGACCCACGAACCGCCCAGCGCGGCCACGACCGCCGCGACCTTCGTGCCGTCGCTCGACCAGGCCGGGAAGATCGCCTGCCTGGGGCCCGCGCCGTAGGCCGTGACCTCGAGGGTGGCGGGGTCCACGACGGCGACCTGGCCCTCGTCGTTCACGAAGGCGATCAGCCCCGACGTGTCGCGTCCGGCGGGCGCCGGCGCGCCGCCCGCGGGACCACCTGGCGCCCCCGCCGCGGCCCAGCCGCCGAGCAGCGGCGCGGCCAGGGCCAGCAGCGGCGCGGCGGACACCAGCACGGCGCTCAGCAGCGTCGTGCTCAGCGGCGCCGCTGTCCGCGGCGCGCCGCTTCGCGCCCCGGTACGCGGCGCCCACCGCCGCCGCGGCCGACGCGGCGACGCCCACAGCGCCGGAGACGGACGCCCCCGGGCCCGAGCATGCATGGGCAGAGAGTAGTACCGCCGTACGTTCGGCCGGGCGGGTCCATGAACCGAGGGCTCCGTCGCGAGGCACGAGCCGCGGCCGGCTGGCCGCGACGCCGCAGCGGGCCGAGGCGAGCACACGCGCCCCCGCGGGTCCCCGCCGGCATGGTCGGGACCCATACGACGCGGGGCCCCGCGCTCGGCGGGGCCCCGGAAGTGGAGCGGGAGACGAGACTCGAACTCGCGACATCTACCTTGGCAAGGTAGTGCTCTACCAGCTGAGCTACTCCCGCTAGCAGCAGGCGCGGCAGGGCCTGGGGCCCAGGCCGCGCCTGATAAAGATAAACCTCCTCGCACTGACCTACTCTCGCAGGGGGTCGCCCCCCAACTACCATCGGCGCTGGCGTGCTTAACTTCCGAGTTCGGAATGGGATCGGGTGGGTCCACGCCGCTACGAGCACGAAGAGGGAAAGATTGTGACAGGCGGGAATAGAAGGCAGTCAGCAGCAGCGTCTGCTCTCGGGATGAGTCCGAGAAGTGGTCAAGTCCTCGACCGATTAGTACTGGTCAGCTGAACGCGTCACCGCGCTTACACTCCCAGCCTATCAACCCGGTGGTCTTCCGGGGGTCTTACTCCCACGAGGGGATGGGAAAGCTCATCTTGGAGTCGGCTTCGCGCTTAGATGCTTTCAGCGCTTATCCGTTCCGCACGTAGCTACTTAGCATGTGCCGTTGGTCGACAACTAAGAAACTAGAGGTGCGTCCACTCCGGTCCTCTCGTACTAGGAGCAGCTCTCCTCAGCTTTCCTACGCCCACAGCGGATAGAGACCGAACTGTCTCACGACGTTCTGAACCCAGCTCGCGTGCCATTTTAACCGGCGAACAGCCGGACCCTTGGGACCTTCTTCAGCCCCAGGATATGACGAGCCGACATCGAGGTGCCAAACACCGCCGCCGCTGTGAACGCTCGGGCGGTATCAGCCTGTTATCCCCGGGGTAACTTTTATCCGTTGATCGATGGCCCTTCCACGAGGTACCACCGGTTCACTAGAGCCGACTTTCGTCCCTGCTCGACATGTACGTCTCGCAGTCAAGCTCCCTTATACTCTTGCGCTCTACGCACGATTTCCGACCGTGCTGAGGGAACCTTTGCGCGCCTCCGTTACTCTTTGGGAGGCGACCGCCCCAGTCAAACTACCCACCTAACGCTGTCCCCCACCCGGATGACGGGCGCAGGTTAGACGGTCGAACCAGTCAGGGTGGTATTTCACCGGTGACTCCACCGAGCCTAGCGGCCCGGCTTCACAGTCTCCCACCTATCCTACACAGACCAGTCCAAACGTCAGCATCAAGCTGTAGTAAAGCTCCACGGGGTCTTTTCGTCCTGCTGCGGGTAGGCCGCATCTATACGGCCAGTTCAATTTCACCGAGTCCCTGGTTGAGACAGCGCTCCAGTCGTTACACCATTCGTGCAGGTCAGAACTTACCTGACAAGGAATTTCGCTTATCGATCTTGCCCAGACTTCCTGGGTGGACTGAGGCCTTGTCCTCCGTCCCTGCATGTCGCCATGCAGATGGGACCATATCTTCATCCAGCTTTGTGGATGTTCGGCGTGTGGTCTCTGAGGGGTCATGCTCTGGCGAGCAGCGGACTTCCCTGCTGATTGCCTGCACCACGCGGATTTTCACTGCCCTTTCGGGCGAGTACCGGTGGATACTCAGGGTTTCCAGCATATAGCCGAATGCAACCCTCGCCATTGCTGACGAGGAGGGCAGCTATTCCTACCTTAGGACCGTTCTCTATGTTGGCCGGCTACTGCCGGCTGGCCTCTCGGCCCTCCATGTCGCCATGGAGATCGGACCATATCATCTCGCTTCGAAGCGGCGGCTTTCGGTTGCTTCGTGCGAGCTCAGCGTGTGGTCTCTGGGGATTCTCCTACGCTTGCGCATAGGAGCCTTTCCTGCTGATTGTCCGCACCTCACACATTTTCACTGCCTGGCGAAGCCAGACGAGTAGTGGAGGATACTCGGAGTTTCCAGCATATGGCTGAGTTTTTTTGCGTAACTACAACGGTCAACTTATAGTTACGGCCGCCGTTCACTGGGGCTTCAGTTCGGCGCTTGCACGCCTCCCGTTGACCTTCCAGCACCGGGCAGGTGTCACACCCTATACATCCCCTATGCGGGTTAGCAGAGTGCTGTGGTTGTGGTAAACAGTCGCTAGAGCCGGTTTACTGTGCCCGCCTCGGGCAGATCGGATGATCAACCCTACACGCGGGACCCCTTCTCCCGAAGTTACGGGGCCAATTTGCAGAGTTCCTTAACCAGGGTTCTCTCGCGCGCCTTAGTGCTCTTACACTCGCCCACCTGTGTCGGTTTTGGTACGGGCGCCGTCGCTTCGACGTTTAGAGGTTTTTCTTGGCACCATGGATTCGACCAGTTATCAGCCCCGTAGGGCCTTCCCGACGTACGTCACCTACGCGGAGGGCGGGTTTTCCTGTCCCTCCAGGCTTCGCACGCCGCCGGGCATAGCCGTAGCTCCGGATGGCCTATCCTAATGCGTCACCCCATCACTCCACGACGGCGGGGCAGGAATATTGACCTGCTGTCCATCGACTACGCCTTTCGGCCTCGCCTTAGGTCCCGCCTAACCCTGAGAGGACGACCCTTGCTCAGGAAACCTTGGGCTTTCGGCGGAAGGGATTCTCACCCTTCTTATCGTTACTCATTCCTGCATTCGCACTTCCGATACCTCGACGGCTCCTTGCGGTACCGCTTCGACGGCATACGGAACGCTCCCCTACCCAGCGCAGCCAAGCTGCGCTGACGCAGTTTCGGTGTGTAGCTTAGCCCCGATCATCTTCGGCGCAGAGACACTCGACTAGTGAGCTGTTACGCACTCTTTAAAGGGATGGCTGCTTCTAAGCCAACCTCCTAGCTGTCTTAGCGTCTCCACATCCTTAACCACTTAGCTACAACTTGGGGACCTTAACTGGCGCTCTGGGTTGTTTCCCTCTCGTCCACGAAAGTTAGCTCCCGTAGACTGACTCCCGGGGTATGGACCAGCAGCCTTCAGAGTTTGACAGGGTTTGGTAAGCTGGTGAGCCCCCTAGCCCAATCAGTGCTTTACAGCCGCTGGTAAACCCCCGAGGCTAGCCCTAAAGCTATTTCGGGGAGAACCAGCTATCTCCGGATTCGGTTAGCTTTTCACTCCTTACCACAGCTCATCCCAAGAGTTTTCAACCTCAACGGGTTCGGCCCTCCACTCCCTTTTACGGAAGCTTCAGCCTGGCCATGGCAAGCTCATCCGGTTTCGGGTCTACTGACAGCGCCTGAA
Organism: Trueperaceae bacterium; assembly: GCA_036381035.1. NCBI lineage: Bacteria > Thermotogati > Deinococcota > Deinococci > Trueperales > Trueperaceae > Trueperaceae bacterium. The sequence goes on from DASVDQ010000005.1 coordinate 37,622, forward strand.
CGCCCTGTTCAGACTCGCTTTCGCTGCGCCTCCGCCTAACGGCTTAAACTCGGCACTGCCAGTAAGTCGCAGGATCATGCTTCAAGAGGCACGCCACCACCCGTTCCCGTCCGAAGACGGGCATAGGGCTGTGACTGCTTGTAAGCACACGGTTTCAGGTACTATTTCACTCCCCTCACGGGGTGCTTTTCACCTTTCCCTCACGGTACTGGTTCACTATCGGTCAGCCGGAATATTTAGCCTTACGGGGTGGTCCCCGTGGATTCACGCGAGGTTCCACGTGACTCGCGCTACTCAGGTGCCGGCTAGGCTTCCGCGCCTTTCGTCTACCGGGCTGTCACCGTCTCTGGCGCGCCTTTCCAGTGCGCTTCGACTAGACGCTCGAGTCCACGTTGCCGGTCCTACAACCCCGGTCCCCGTAGGGACCGGTTTGGGCTGTTCCCTTTTCGCTCGCCGCTACTGGGGGAATCGAGTTTTCTTTCTTTTCCTCCAGGTACTTAGATGTTTCAGTTCCCTGGGTTCCCTCCTCACAGCCTATGTATTCAGCTGTGGGTAGTGGGGGTTCGCCCCACTGGGTTTCCCCATTCGGAGATCCCCGGATCAAAGCTTGCTTCCAGCTCCCCGAGGCTTATCGCAGGTAGCCACGTCCTTCATCGGTTCGGCTGCCAAGGCATCCACCGTGTGCCCTTAGTAACTTGACCCACTTCTTTGGTTGGATGGGTTGAATGTAGAGCAGACACGCGACGCGAGTCTTCCTGGCTCGCGGCCCGCAGGCCGCTCGCTCTTCGACTCGGTTGGGTAATGCCTTACCCCATCGCGTCCTCGATCGTGCCGTCCCAGACGGGACGAACTCGCGATCGAGCGCTGATGCTCTTGCCTTCTATTCGCCTGTCAAAGATCTCGCCGCTTTTTGAGCGGCAAAGAAAAGAGTACACCTTCGCGCTTGGCCGTGTCAAGCCTGGGATACGGACGCTCCGCCCTCCTGGGCGGGCGCGACGCCCACCTCGGCGGCCTCGTCCTCGGGCGTCTCCCTGGTCGCCAGGCGCCGGGGCAGGAAGGCCGGGGGCGTGGGGGCGTCGGGGTGGTCGGAGATCAGGTACACGTGGTCCCCCGCCCGGAAGACGGTGCTCCCGCGCGGCGTCACGAGCTGGCCCTCGCGCAGGACGGCCGCGATCACGACGTCGCCGGGCAGCTCGAGGTCCGCGATGCGGGCGCCGACGGCCCGGCTGTCCTCAGCTATGAACACGTCCGTGACCGTCGCCCCGATGGGCGCGTCGCCCCCGAGCTCGAGGCGCAGCGGGCTGCGCGGCGGCTCCTCGACGGCCAGGCCCAGGCGCTGCGCGAGCGGGCCGAGGGTGAAGCCCTGGATCACCGTGCCGACGATCACGACGACGAAGACGACGTTGAAGATGAACTCGGCGCCGGGCACGCCGAAGCGCAGCGGGATGATCGCCAGGATGATGGGCACCGCCCCCTTGAGGCCCGCCCAGGAGAGCATCGTGCGCTCGGCGACGGAGAACGTGTAGCGCCCCAGCGACAGGCCGCGCAGCAGGCCCAGCGTGCCGAACACCGCCAGCGGCCGCGCGGCGAAGAGCACGACGGCCGTCACGGCCAGCGAGACCCCGAGGGCCGGCAGCAGCCGCTCCGGGAAGACGAGCAGGCCCAGCACCATGAACATGAGGATCTGGCTGCCCCAGGCCAGAGCCTCGGTGAAGGTGGCGATCGAGTGCCTGTGGGCCAGCCTGGCGTTGCCCACGACGAGGCCGGCGCAGTAGGCGGCGAGGAAGCCGTTGCCGCCCACGATGTTGGTGAGGGCGTAGATGAGCAGGCCGCCGGAGAGCGCGAGTATCGGGTAGAGCCCGTAGGCCTCGAGCCGCAGGTGGTTGATCAGCCACACCAGCAGGCGCGCCAGCACGATGCCGGCCACCGCGCCCATGGCCAGCTGGGTGACGACCCTGACGACGAGCCCTGGCACGTCGAACTCACCCGTCGTGATCGTCTGGGCGAAGGCCAGGGTCATGAGCAGCGCCAGCGGGTCGTTGGTGCCCGACTCGGTCTCGACGATCCCGCGCAGGCGCGAGGGCAGGCCGCGCCCCCTTATCGACGAGAAGATCGCGGCGGCGTCGGTGGAGGCCAGCACGGCGCCGAGCAGCAGGCTGGTCCGCAGGTCGAGCTGCGTCAGCCACGAGGCCGCGAGGCCGATGACGGCCATGTTGATGAGCGTGCCCACCGTGGCGAGCATGCCAGAGGGCACGATCGCGACCTGGAACAGCCGCAGCTTCGTCTCGATCCCGCCGGAGAAGAGGATCACGGCCAGCGCGATGAGGCCGATGTCGTAGGCGAGCGCGTAGTCGGAGAAGTCGATGCCCAGCGGTCCGCTGCTGCCGGCGAAGACGCCCAGGGCCACGAACAGGACGAGGGCAGGCACCCCGAACCTCGCCGAGAAGCGGGTGCTGGCGATGGCCGCTATCGCCAGCAGGCAGAAGACCGCGATGCCTACGTCCACAACGCGATTCTAGCAGCGGCCCCGGCAGCGCCCCGACGCCGCTCGGGGCCCGCGAACCGTTACGCTTTAGCCCATGGAGTCAGGCGGCAGGACCGTCGCGCTCATCGCCCACGACCGCATGAAGCTCGACCTCGCCATGTTCGCCCGCGACCACGCCGAGGTCTTGTCGCGCTACAGGCTGATCGCGACCGGCACGACGGGCAAGGTGCTCAACGAGAAGACGCCGCTCGAGGTCGAGCGGCTCCTGTCGGGACCGGACGGCGGCGACCTCCAGGTGGGCGCGCGCGTCGCCCAGGGCGAGGTGGAGGCCGTGATCTTCTTCCGCGACCCCCTCACCGCCCAGCCGCACGAACCGGACGTCTCGGCGCTCCTGCGCATCTGCGACGTCCACCAGGTGCCGTTGGCGACGAACCTCGGCACCGCCCAGGCCGTCGTGGCGCTGCTCGAGGAGCGCCTGGAGGAGGCGAAGTAGGTGAGCAAGCAGATGATCGAGGCGTTCCTCCGCGAGATGAAGGGGCGCTACCAGGAGCACATCGACGCCGTGGCGCTCCCCGATGGCACGCACGAGTACGTCGACGAGCTCGCGCGGAAGGGCGACACCGAGACCCTGCTGTTCATGCTGAAGCTCGGCTACCTCATGGGCCTGCAGACCGGCTTCGCCGCGGCCCAGAGCGGCGCCGACGGGCCCAACCCCCGCGGCGCGCCCGGCCCCCTGCAGGCCTGAGGGGACGCCCGGGGCAGGCGGCTCGGCAGGCAGTTCCGGCGTCGCTCAGGGCGCCGCGCCCGTAAGCTCGGGTCGCAGCGCGTCCCCGAGCGCGCGTGAGGGCGGGGCTCAGCCGGCCGGCTCGGGGCTGGCCGCCGGCGCGGCGGCCTTCTCGTCGTGCAGCAGGACGACCTCGAACTCCAGCTCGGCCTTCAGGCTCGCGCCCACCGAGCAGTACTTGTTCGTCGCCAGGTCGACGAGCCGCTCGGCCTGCTCGCGGGTCAGCCCGGGGGCGTCGAGCACGTGGCGAGCCCTGATCTTCGTGAACGGCGAGGGCACGTCGTCGACGCGTTCGCCGACCAGCTCCACCGTGTAGCTCCGCACCTGCAGCCGCCGCTTCGCGAGCATGTGGCTCACGTCCATCGCCGCGCAGGCGCCCACGGCGTTGAGGACGAGCTGCATGGGGCTCATGCCGGTGCGCGCGACCTTCTCGTTGTCGATCATCACCCGCTGGCCGTCGGGCGTCTCGCCCATGAAGCGCAGCCCTCCGAGGCCGTAGAGGGTGGTGGTCAGCGTCTTGGCCATGCGGCCAGCCTACCCTCGCCCTCCGACCGTAGACTCGCCCGGGAGAACCACTTGGGAAGCGCGATGGTGCCCGACTGGCGGGCCGGATGGGACAAGGGCGCCTGGCGAGACTGGGCCAGGGAGGCGCGGGCCGCCGTGCGCGGCGCCTCGGGCGGCCTCGTCGACGCCGCCGTCTCCCGGCACCTGCTCGCCTGGGAGCGGTTCCGGGACGCGCGCTGCCTGGGCGTCTACCTGTCCTTCGGCGCCGAGGTCGACCTCGCCGACGTGATCGCCGCGGCGTGGGCGGGCGGCAAGCTCGTCGCCGCGCCCCGCGTCGGGCCCGACGGGGTCATGACCCTCCACGAGCTCAAGGAGGACGACGTGCCCGAGCGCCACCGCTTCGGCCAGCCGGAGCCGCCCGCCGCGGCGCCCGAGGTGCCGCCAGAGGACCTCGACGTGGTGCTCGTCCCCGGCCTGGCCTTCGACGAGCGCGGCCAACGCCTCGGCTACGGCCGGGGCTACTACGACCGCCTGCTGCCGCGTTTGCGTCCCGACGCGGCCGCCGTGGGCGTCGCGCCGGAGGCGCTGGTGGTGCCGGCGCTGCCGGCCGAGGAGCACGACGCCAGGGTCACGCACCTCGTCACGGAGTCCGGTCTGCGGTCGGTGGCCGGAGGCGCGGCCGGCGGGCGGCCCCTCACCCCTTCACCCCGGTGAGCACGACGCCCTCGATGATCTGGCGCTGGAAGACGAAGAACACGACGAGGACGGGGATCACCGCCAGCGCCGAAGAGGCCATGATCAGGTTCCAGGCCGTGCCCGCCTCGCCCGAGAAGAACGCCACGCCCACGGGGATCGTCCTCATGCTCGGCGACTTCGCGATGATGAGCGGCCACAGGAACGCGTTCCAGTTGCCGACGAAGTTGAAGATGCCGAGGGCCGCGAGGCCCGGGCCCACCAGCGGCAGGCCGATGCGCCAGAACAGGCCGAACTCGCTGACGCCGTCCACCCGGCCGGCGTCGAAGAGGTCGCGCGGCAGCGTCGAGAAGAACTGGCGCATGAGGAAGACGCCGAACGCCGGGATCAGCCCGGGGAAGGCGATGCCCCAGTAGGTGTTCACCCAGCCGAACTGCGTGGACATCACGTACCAGGGGATCACCAGCATCTCGGTGGGGATCATCAGCGTCGAGAGGATCAGCAGGAAGATCGCGTTGCGTCCGGGGAAGCGCAGGCGCGTGAGCGTGTAGCCCACGAGCGAGCAGAAGAACAGGACCGACGTCGTCGAGATCGCCGCGACGATGAGGCTGTTGAGGAACCAGCGCGGGAACTGCGTGTCCAGCAGCACCTCGGCGTAGTTCGCGAGCGTCCAGGTGCGCGGCAGGAAGTCGAAGCGGAAGATCTCCTGCAGGGGCTTGAACGAAGACAGCAGCATCCAGACGAACGGGAACGCCATGACGACGCCGCCCAGCGTGAGCAGTACGTAGGCGACAACGCGCCCGACGCTCGGGCGCCGGCGCCGCGCCGCGGACACGCCGGCGACGGTCGGGGCCGTCCTGGCGGCGTCGACGACGGCCATCAGTACTCCACCCGCCGCTGGGTGATGCGGAGCTGGAGGAGCGTGACGACCATGATGATGACGAAGAGAAGCACGGTGACGGCCGCCGCGTAGCCGATCTGGAACTTCTGGAACGCCTGCTGGTACATGTACAGGGCGATCGTCAGGGTGCTGCCGAGCGGCCCGCCCTGGTCGGTGAAGTTGATGTTCACGACCTGGTCGAAGAGCTGCAGCGTCACGATCGTCGAGATGATCAGCGAGAAGACAAGCACGGGGTTCAGGAGCGGGAACGTGACGTGCCAGAACCGCTGCCAGGCGTTGGCGCCGTCGATGGCCGCGGCCTCGTGCACCTCGCGGGGCACGCCCTGCAGGCCGGCGAGGAAGATCACGACCTGGAAGCCGAGCTGCTGCCAGATCACCACGGCCGCCACGGCTGGCAGCGCCTGCTGCGGGCTCGTGAGGAACGGCTGCGGGTCGATGGCGAGGAACGGCAGGCCGATGCGCGTGACGAACTCGCTCCAGCCGTAGAGCAGGTTGTTGATGACCCCGAAGTTCACCGAGTACATCCAGCCCCAGACCCAGGCGACGGCCGCAGCGGGCGTGACGTACGGGGCGAAGTAGACGGCGCGGAACACGGACCGGAAGCGCTTCACCGAGTCGAGCAGGACGGCGAAGAAGAGGCCGAGGGCCACCTGGCCCGGCACGATGATCAGCGAGTACCTCAGCATGTTGCGGAGCGCCTTGTAGAGGTCGCCGCGCGCCGCGATCTCGGCGGCCATCTGCTGGTAGTAGCGCAGGCCGACGAACGTTCGCTGGTCCGGGTCGACGTGCCAGGTGAAGAACGACAGGCGGAACGACTGCAGCGCCGGCCACAGGCGCAGGTAGAGGAAGAACGCCAGCGGGACGAGCAGGAAGGCGTAGGCCCAGAGGGCCTCCCTGGTGCTGAGCCGCAGCCGGCGGCGTGGTCGTTCGCGTTCGAGGGCCATGAGCTTGGACGCAGCCTAGAACGGCCGCCGGCCTCCGGGGAACGGCAGGCCCCGCACCGGTGGGCGCGGGGCCTGCGGATGAGCGACCGAGGCGGGGGCGCGCTACCTCAGCGAGTCGATGAGCGCCTGCTCGGCGGCGGCGGCCTCCTGGATCGCGGTGGCGGGGTCGACGCCCTCCAGCACGACCGCGTTGATCGCGTCGACCAGGGTGTCGCGCTGGCCGGTCTCGTCGTAGAAGATCGTGGCGTGCGCGTAGTCGAGCGCGCGCACGAACGGCCCGTAGACGGGGTCGGCGGCGAGCTCGGGGTCCGAGATCAGGCTGCGGCGCGCCGGCAGCTCGCCGGTCACCTCGAGCCAGATCCTCATGGCCTCCTCGCTGGTGACGAACTGGAGGAAGCGGGAGGCGGCCTCGAGCTTGGCCGGGTCGTCGGCGGCGTTCGGCGTGATGCCGTTCATGAAGAACGAGGCGAAGTTCGACCTGACGCCGTTGTCGAACGTCGGCAGCTCGGCGACGCCCCAGTTGAAATCGACCTTCTGCACGTCGCCGATCGCGAAGCTGCCGTCGATGATCATCGCGATGTTCTGGAGCTGGCGGAAGCCGTCGCGGTAGCCGTTGTTGCCCGGCACGAACTCCGGCACGGCGAACTCGTGCTCGGTCACCCAGCTCGTGTAGAACGCGAGGGCCTGGACGCCGGCCTCGCTGTCGTAGGTGACCTCGGTGTTGTCGTCCGAGTACGGCTGCCCGCCGAACTGGCGCACGAGGACCTCGCGCACGAGGTGGTGGTCCTGGCCGCCCGGAGCGAAGCCGTAGCCGACCTCCACGAAGCGGGAGCCCTGCCGCACGGTGAGGGCCTTGGCCATCTCGATGAACTCGTCCCAGGTCTCGGGCGGTCCGTCGAAGCCGGCGGCCTGCAGCTTGTCGAGGTTGTAGAACAGCGCGAGGCTGCGCACGGCGGTCGGCAGGCCGTACCAGACGCCGTCGACCTTGGCGGCCTGGACGAGCGGGGCGAACTCCTCGTCGAGCGCGGCGTAGTCGAAGTACTCCTCGGGCAGCGGGACGACGTAGCCGGCGCGCTGCCAGGTGGGCAGCCAGCCGTAGAAGAGCTGCACGACGTCGGCGCCCTGGCCGGCCGGCAGCGAGGCCGCGACCTGCTGCTGGTAGCCGTCGTAGGGGAACGTCTCTTGGACCACGTGGATGTCGGGGTTCTCGGCCTCGAACATCTCGATGAGGCGGTTCATGGCCTCGACCCGGACGGCGAAGTCGTACTGCCAGTAGGTGATCGTGGTCTGCGCGCTCGCCGCGGCGGCGAGGAGCAGCGCTACCAGCGCCAGTAGGATCCTCTTCATCTCTAGACCTGCTCCTTTCCGATCTCACGCAACCGCGCCCTGGCGGCCGCCAGCGCGTCCTTGCGTTCCCGCAGGGCTCGGAGGTCGCCACCCAAGCGCTCCTCGGCCCGAACGAGCCTTCCTGACATCGCCGCCGGCGCCGGCATGCCCACGCCGGCGCGCCGGGCCACGAACGCGGCCGGGTCGACGGCCTGCGCCAGCGCCGCGGACTCGAGCCGCGGTCCCCCGACCGCGACGAGGTCGTCCGGCGTGGCGGCGGAGAGCGGACGCCCCTCGGCGGCCAGGCGCCCGACCAGGTCCGCGACCACGCGGTGCGCGGCCGGGAAGCCGAGGCCGGCGTCGCGAGCGAGCACGTCGGCGAGCTCCGTGGCGGTCGTGTCGGTGGCGGCGGCCGCCTGCGCGAGCCGTCCGCGATCGAAGTCGCCGCCGGAGAGGCAGGCCGCGACGAGCTCCAGCGCCCCGCCGAGCTGGCGGTGCAGGGTCACGAGCCCGCCCTGGATGTCCGGGCCGAAGTCGTTGAGGTCGGTGAAGGGGATGTTGTGGCTCGAGTAGGTGACCATGCCGGCAGAGCCCAGCGCGCGCGAGAGGCGCGTGCGGGCGTGCTCGAGCGCCACGGGGTTGCGCTTCTGGGGCATGATCGACGAGCCCTGCACGAGGTCGTCGGCGAGCCGGTAGTGGTCGGCGGCCGCCCACGACAGGAGGTCGTTGACGAAGCGGCCGAGGTCGAGCGCCAGCGAGGTCGCGACCATCGCGAGGTCGACCTCCCAGTCCGAGGAGGCGACGGCGTCGTAGGTGTTGGTGACGGGCCCGTCGAAGCCGAGCGCGGCGGCCGTCGACGCCCTGTCGATGGGGTGCGACGTGCCCGCCAGCGCCGCCGCGCCCAGGGGGCAGCGGTTCATGCGCGCGTACGCCTGCAGGGCGCGCTCGGAGTCGCGCGCCAGCATGTCCTCGACGGCCGAGAGGTAGTGCGCGACCGTGGTGGGCTGGCCGGGCCGGTGGTGGGTCTGGGCGATGAGGACCGTGTCGAGGTGCGAGCGCGCCCTGTCGAGCAGCAGCCGCCTGACCTCCGCGAGCCGCAGGCCGACGTCGAGCAGCAGCTCGCGCCCGTGCATCTTGTAGACGGTCATGTCGAGGTCGTTGCGGCTCAGCCCCAGCCGGATGAGGCCGACGGCGTCGCCGTAGCGGGCCTCGAGCACGCGCTGCAGCGCGAAGTAGAGGTCGGGGACGTCATCGGCCTGCACCGGCACCGGCTCCTCGTGCAGCGCGACCAGCCCCGCCCGCAGCGCGGCGCCCCGCTCCCGCACCGCCGGCGCGGCGTGCGCCGGCAGCGCCAGGACGGCGTCGAGGTGGGCCGTCATCGCGTCGATGAAGTGGTGCAGCAGGTGCTCGCCCGCGAACCGGTAGTCGAGGGCGAGAACCTGCCCGCGGTAAGCCGGATGCCACGTCATGCAGCTAGGTCCCCTCGGTGGCCGCGCCCTGGCGCGCGCGGGCGGCGGCCGGACGACGTCCGGTGCGAGGGCACGATACCCGGCGGGGGTCCGCGCCTGTCGTCGCCGGGTAGCTGCGAGGCTAACGCGGCCTCAACGCTAGCGCCAGGGCAGGGCGCTGCCCTTCCACACGGTGCCGGCGCGGCGCAGGACGTCGCGCGTGCGCCAGGCGTTGGGCTCGCTCACGCCGCGCAGCAGCACCCAGGCGAACATCCGGCCGATCCCCGACACGGCGAAGAGCGTGTGGAAGCCGTTCCAGCCCGCCACCGCGTAGTCGAGCGACTGGAACACGCCGAGCAGGGGACCGGAGAGCGACCCGCCGGCGAACCCGGCCAGGCCGGTGATCACCGAGTAGGAGGCGATGAACGAGACGCGCCCCACCTTGGGCGCCGTGACCAGGGCCAGGTTGAACAGGGCGAGCCCGACCGCGCCGAACGCGACGGCGTCGGAGAGGGCGGCGATCCACACGTAGGTCAGGTCCCCGTGGATGCCCGCCAGGATCCAGTTCGTCGGCAGCAGGGCGCCGTGGAGGAAGGTGCCGATGCCGAGCATCGCCTTGTTGCCCACCCTGTCGGCGATGCGTCCCCAGCGGCTGCTCGTGAACAGCGAGGCGGCGGCGGTCAGCGACGTGTAGACGGCGACCTGCGTGAACGACATCTCCAGGCTCTCCAGGAAGTAGGCCGTCGTGAAGGGGTTCGAGAGCATGACGACGAACTGCCAGTAGACCGCGAAGCGGAGGAAGCGCCGGAAG
>DASVDQ010000006.1 GCA_036381035.1 Trueperaceae bacterium
GCGCCGGACGTCGCGGCGTTCGAGGCCGAGCTCGACCCGGCGACCGCGGCGCTGGTGAAGGGGCGGATGCCGCTGCCGGCGAACCCCGCCGCCTCGGCCGGCTCGCTCCACGCGCAGTTCCTCGCGGCGGTCCGCGAGGCCGAGGTGGCCGAGGCCGCCGACGCCCTCGCGAAGGCGGAGAGGTCGGGCGTATCGGGCGCCGGGCCAACGCTACAGGCGGTGAGCGAGAACCGCGTCCACACGCTCATCGTGCCCGACGTCCCCTACCAGGAGGTCTGGCGGTGCAAGGCGTCGGGGCGGGTGTTCGCGACGCACGAGCGCGCGGCCGGTGAGTGCGAGGGCGAGGACCTGGAACCGGTGCCGCTCGCCGACGCGCTGCCGCGGCTGGCCGAGACGTACGGGATGGAGCTGCGTTTCCTCAGCGGTGAGCCCGACCGGCGGCTGCGCGAGGAGCTCGGGGGCCTGGCCGGCCTGCTGCGCTGGTAGACGGCTCCTCGTCGGCGGGCGGCGCGTCCGACCCCGCGGGCGGCCGGCCGTCCCGGGCGTCGGGACCCGCGACCGCCGACCCGGCTGAGGGGCTCGCCTCGGCGGGCGGAGCGGCGCGCCCGGCCGCCGGCGGCTCCAGCCCCGCGGCGGCGCGGAGGTCGGCCAGCTCGACGGCCAGCTCGTCCACCTGCGCCCGCGCCGCCTCGACCGCCGCCTTGGCGGCGGCCAGCGAGTCGAGCGCCTTCTTCAGGGCGGCCAGCGCGCCGCCCTCCTCCATGAGCTCCTTGCGGGCGCGGCGGTGCTCGCGCCGGCGCAGCAGCGCCGCGGGCGCCCCCGCCACGAGGCCGGCCAGGGCCGCGCCGGCCAGCGCCGCCGCCAGGGCGTTGTAGAGCGTCGCGGCGCCGCGGCCGCCCCCCAGGTAGAAGTCGAGCAGCGGCGTCAGGAAGGGCGCCGAGGAGACGAACGCGACGTCCACGACGGCGAGGTGCAGCCGGAAGGCCGCGGCCGCCAGCGCTCCCAGTCCCAGGCCCCACCAGGCGAGGCCGGACAGGCGCGCCACCCGCAGGCGACGGCCGCGCCCCAGTAGGGCCCGCGGCCCGGCGGCGCGCGCGAGCAGCGCCATGCCCGTCACGGCGCCGGCGAGCGCCCCGAGGCCGACCCAGCGCCGCAGCGTCGCCGACAGCCAGGCGGTGGGCGTGAAGAAGACCGCCAGGAGCGCGAGTATCGCGGGCACGAGCTGCGCGACCGTGACCGCGGTGCCGTAGAAGCCGAGCGCCTGCTTCAGCCAGTCGTACGCCTTGGTGCCCGCGCCGAGCAGGCGGCGCGCCGGCTTGGCGCCGCCGGAGCCGGCCTTCCCCACCGTCACCGCGGCCCCGGCAGGAAGGCCGGCAGCGTCACCGTGAGGAGCACGTCCCCCTCGGGGCCCGGCTCGCGCACCTCGAGGGCGAGCCCGCCCTCGTAGACCGCCGATCCGGCCGGGACCCTGACGCTGACCGCGCCGGCCTCGCGGTGCGTCACGGGCACCACGCCGCCGACGGCGAGGCCGCGGAAGGGCCCCTCGTCCACGCCGCTCTGCTCCCCGTCGGCGATGCCGGGCATCCGGTCGAACGCCTCCCAGGCCAGGACGAAGCGGCGGCCCTCGAGCTGCGACGGGTCGTCGGCGGTCGCCTCGAAGACCAGCGTGAGCCCCTCCTCGTCGCGCTCGAACCGCGACTTCACGACGAGGTCGAGCGCCACCTCGTTCCCCTCGGCGTCCGCGACGGTCCCCACGAGCTCGGTGCCGACGCTGGCGGCCGCCGCGCCCTGGTCGGGGAACCCCAGCGCCACGAGTCCGGGGCTGGCGGCGCGGTAGGAGTCGGCGTTGAGCCCGTAGCCGACCTGGGTCTCGCCGCCAACGAAGCCGCCGTCGAAGTACCGCGCGACCTCGAACCAGGGGCACTCGTCGCGGCACCGCGCCAGCGCGCCGACGTCCACCAGCACCTCGGAGCCGGCCGTCCAGCGCACGGGCGTCGGCGGGCTGCCGGGCAGGTTGCGCAGCCTGTAGACGGTGCAGGCGCGCCCGTCGACGGCCGTGCCGCCCAGCGACTCGAAGACGAACGCGAACCCGCCCTCGCGCGCCTCCGCGGGCGGCGCCGGCAGGCTCTCGGCGACCAGGCACTGGAGGACCTGCGCGGCTCCCAAGGGAGCGCCGGGGCCTCGTGCGTCTTGAGCGGTCGCGAGGAGGGAGCCTAGGAGCATGCCGACCGCCGTCGTGGCGTGCGCCCAGCGGCGCCGCTGGTCGGGCATGGCGGCATGTTAGGGCACGGCCGGCCCGCTGTCACGGCCCGGCGCCGCGGAGGCATCGGCGGCTCCGAACCCGAGCCTCCCCGGTAGGCCGCCGCGGCGCCCCGGCTCGGCCGCGCGCGGCCTCACACCGCCGCTACCGGCTCCCTGTCGGTCCGCCGCACGCGGGCCTCGTCGGGGCGCAGCGCCGGCGCGTGGTGCCCTTCCCGCACCATCGCCGTCAGCCGGCAGCGGAAGCTCCGGCCGTCCATCGCGCGCAGCGCCTCGGCCGACATGTAGAAGCCGTCGCCCGACTGGGGCCCGTCGGCGAAGGCGATCACGCCGGCCTTGAAGACGCGCTTCGGCAGGCCGTCGTGGTCGGCCACGAGCACCTCGCGCCACTCCAGCCCGTCGCGGGACACGAAGAGGTGCGCGCGGTCGTCGGAGCTGCCCGGCCGCGCCTCCGTGGCGGTGGCCAGCAGGCGCCAGCCGTCGACCAGCTCCTTGCCGTACCAGACGGGGCCGGGGAAGCAATGCAGCTTCTCCAGCCTCCCCGAGGCGCGGTCGAGCCGGCAGAGGTAGGGCGTCGCGAGGTCGGTGTCCATGCCCCAGACCACGGCGTCCTCGAGGAAGAAGGGGCAGATCGTGCGGTAGTCCTGGCTGCCGTCGCCGTGGAACCGCAGGTCGGCCAGCTCCTCGTCGGCCGACACCAGGTAGGCCTCGCCTCGGCCGTCGCCCGTCGCGACCCAGACCCGCCCCTCGTAGGGGTCCCAGAAGCAGCCGTGCACGTGCCTCACCGTCCCGGCCTCGAACTCGTGGGCCACCTCCCAGCTGCGGCTCCCGTCCCGGCTGCGGTAGACGGGCACGGGGCGGTAGTCGGGGTTCGTGCCGTACTCGCCGAAGTAGACGTAGCCCTTGGGCGTGACGCAAATCGACTGGTGCAGGACGTTCCGGCAGTTGCGGAGGCTGAGCGTGGGCGTCACCTCGCCGGTGTCGAGCTCGATGCGGTAGGCCTGGCCGAGGCGGATGGCCACCAGCGCGGCGAGGCGGCCGTCCTCGAACACCGGGAACGCGTTGCACTTGTCGAGCCGCGCGGCGCGGCGCGCCAGGCGGCTCCACGACGCCAAGGCGCGCCAGCCGGGGTTCGGCAGGGCGAAGCGCCGGCGCTCCCCTGCCGCCTCGACCACGATCACGTTCGCCCGGCTCCAGACCAGCACGTCCGGCGAGGCGTAGTGGACTATCTCGACGCCGGGCAGCTCCTCCAGGCGGATGGGCACGGAGCCAGTCTAAGTTTCCTCATCTTCTCGACGCGGACGTGCGTCACGCGCGCGCAGCGCGAGGAACAGCGGCACCTCGGGGTTCGAGCGCCCCTCGGCGTCCTTGACCGGGTCGGGCAGCTCGACCATCGCGTCGACCCACAGCCCGGCGGCGGCGAGGCCGTTCACGTAGTCCTGCACGGGCCTGTGGAAGCTGATGGTGGCGCCGCGTGGGGCGCCCTCGCGCACCTCCGCGTACTCCTTCATCGGCACCGCGGCGGGCGTGAGGTAGCGCTCCACGCGCCGGTACGTGAGCTTCCGCTTCGGGTCGTAGCCCCAGCCGCTGCCGCGCGGGGCGCGGAACGCGGGGTGGACCATGAACGCCACGACGCGGCCTCCGGGCGCGAGCACCTGAGCCGTCGAGGCGAGCACCCGGTCCAGAGGGTCCATGTCCTGCAGGCTCAGGAGGAACACGGCGACGTCGAAGCCGCCCGGCCGCGCCGACGTCGTCCCGACGAGGTCGCGGGCGTCGCCCTGCTCGAAGCGGCCCTCCTGGCCGCGGCGCTTGCGGGCGAGGCGCACCATCTGCGCGCTGGCGTCGACGCCGAGGTACTCGCAGCCGGCCCTGGTCACGTGGAAGGCGAGGACGCCCGTGCCGCAGCCGACGTCGATCACCCGCTCGCCCGGCCGCAGCTCGGCGAGGCGCATCACGGTGGGGATCGCGGCCTTGCGGTGGTAGGGGCTCCCCCGGACGCCGACGGTGGCGTCGTACCACCCGGCGACGGGGTCCCAGCTCGAGCGTCTGCCCTTCACGACGGGACTATAAGCGGCGCCGCGCCCTACCGCACGGCGGAACGGAGCGAGGCCGGCGGGCGCCCACGGGCCCGTCGCGCGGGAAGGAGCGCGTCCGCCGCGGCGGGACCGCGGCCCCCTGTCGCGCAGGGACCGCGCTCTACGGGGCGTTCAGGGCCGGCTCCACGAACCGCGGCCCCCTGTCGCGCAGGGACCGCGGCTCCCCCTCGCGTTACGACCGCGGTCCACGCTCGCGGCCGCCCGGCGGTGTCCGCGTCCTTGGCCGCCGGCCTTGACACCGGCCGGCCCCGCTACATAGGCTCCCAGCAACCTGACACCTGATTCGGCCGTCAGGTCTGGCGCGAGGCCGGACCTCGGCGGCGGGGCGAGGACGATGAGCGAGCTACCGGTCCCGAGCACGGCGCGGGGCGAGGCCACGAGGCGCAGGCTGCTGGAGGCGGCCGAGGCGGAGTTCGGCGAGAACGGCTACGCCGCCACCTCCGTGGCGTCGATCACCCGCCGGGCGGGCGTGGCCCAGGGGACCTTCTACCTCTACTTCCGCACGAAGAAGGACGCGCTGGTCGAGCTCGTACGGCACATGGGCCGCAGCCTCAGGGCCGCGCTCAGCGAGGCGACCAAGGACGCCGCCGACAGGCTCGAGGCCGAGAGGCTCGGCTTCCGCGCCTTCGTCGCGTTCTCGCTCCAGCACCAGAACCTCTACAAGGTCGTGATGGAGTCGCAGTTCGTCGAGGAGTCGGCGTACCGCGAGTACTACCAGACCCTCGCCGACGCCTACGCCGCGAACATCGCCCGCGCCCAGGACCGCGGCGAGGTGCGCGCTGGGGACCCGGCGGCGCTCGCGTGGGCGCTCATGGGCGTGGCGCACTTCCTGGGCCTCCGCTTCCCGATCTGGGAGCGGCGCCAGCCGCCCGACGAGGTCATGGACACGGTGTTCGCCTTCGTCTGCGCCGGGCTGATGCCGGAGCGCGAGGGGTCGGCCGCGCCCGAGCGTGAGGACGCGGCCGGGCAGGCCACGCGGCGCCGCGCCGGGTCGGCGGACCGGCGCCGCGCCGTTCGCGACGGCGGAGGCTCGGCAGGCGGCGGCGCGCGCCGCTCCGCCCGCCGCCCCGCGCCGCGCTCGGGCGAGGAGGGCCAATGAGCGGCCGCGGACCCGGCGTCACGGGCATCGGCACCTACCTGCCCGCGGGGCGCATGAGCGCCGCCGAGCTCGCCGCCGCGAGCGGCCTGCCCGAGTGGGTCGTGCGCGAGAAGCTCGGCATCGAGTCGCGCGTGATGCCGGGGTCCGACGACCACCCCACGGCGATGGGCGTGAGGGCCGCGCGGGCCGCGCTCGAGGACGCCGGCGTGCGGCCCGAGGACGTCGACGTCGTCGTCTCGATCACCGAGGAGTACAAGGAGTACGCGGTCTGGACGGCGGGGATCAAGCTCGCGCACGACGTCGGCGCCGTGAACGCCTACGCTTACGACGTCGGCCAGAAGTGCGGCACGGCCGTGCTGGCGCTGAAGCTCGCGCGCGACATGATCGCCGCCGACGACGGCGTCGACACCGTGCTCGTCGCCGGCGGCTACCGCAACGGCGACCTCGTCGACCTGACCGACCCCCACGTGCGGTTCATGTACAACCTCGGCGCCGGCGCCGCCGCCTTCGTCGTGCAGCGCGGCCGCGGCCACGAGCTGCTCGGGTCGGCGTTCCGCACCGACGGCAGCTTCTCCCTCGACGTCCTCGTGCCCGTGGGCGGCACCGTCGCTCCCGTCACGCCCGAGAACGCGGGCCAGTTCCGCCTGCGCGTCACCGATCCTGCGGGCATGAGGGAGCGGCTCGAGGCGAAGAGCATGGACAACTTCGTGGGCGTCGTCGAGGACGCCGTCGCTCGCTCCGGCGCCAGGCTCGAGGACGTCGCCTACGTCGCGATGCTGCACGTGAAGCGCTCGGCGCACGAGGCCCTGCTCGCCCGCCTCGGCCTGCCGCTCGAGCGCTCGATCTACCTCAGCGGCTACGGCCACATCGGCCAGGTCGACCAGGCGCTGTCGCTGGAGCTGGCCCGCCAGCAGGGCCTCCTGAGGCCCGGCGACCTCGTCGTGCTCGTCGCCGCCGGGGTCGGCTACGTCTGGAACGCGATCTGCCTGCGCTGGGACGGCGCGGCGGGGCCCGGGGAACGCTCGGAGGCGGAGCCAGTCACGGACGCGACGCCTCCGCGCCAAGGCGTCTCGGCGGAGCGACCGGCAGGGGGCCCGTCGGCGGCTCCCGAGGGAGGCCCGGCGTGATCCTCGACGTCGCCGCCAAGCGGGCGCAGCTCACGCCCCACGCGCCGGCGCTCTGGTGGGACGGCCGCTGGCTCACCTACCGCGAGCTCGACGACAGGGCCGAGCGCCTCGCCGCGGCGCTGCGCGAGGCCGGCGTGCGCAAGGGCGACAGGGTCGCGGTACTGGCCCACAACCACGCCGCGCACATCGACCTCCTCTTGGCCGCGGCCAAGACCGGGGCGGTCTACGCGCCCTTCAACGTGCGCCTGGCCGAGCCCGAGCAGCGCGCGATCGCCGACTACCTCAGGCCGGCCTTGCTCATGCACGACGAGGCCCACGCCTCCAAGGCCCGCGCGACGGGCGTACGCCTCTGGCACTTAGGCGAGCACGAGGAGCGGCTGCGCGCCGCCTCGCCCGACCCGCGCCCGCCCGGGTACGACGCCGTCGTCGGCCCGGAGGACGTGCAGATGATCCTCCTCACCGGCGGCACCACCGGCCTGCCCAAGGGCGCGATGCTCCCCTACCGCCAGGGCTTCTACAACGCCGTGAACACGGTGCTGAGCTGGCAGCTCCGCGCCGACGACTGCGTCATCCAGGCCACGCCCTGCTACCACGCCGCCCTCAACGCCTTCACCGTGCCGCTCTTCCACGTCGGCGGGCGGGTCGTGCTGCAACGCGCCTTCGACCCCGACGATTACCTGCGCCTGGTGCGGGAGACGGGCGCGACGGTCCTGTTCCTCGTCCCGACGATGTTCCAGATGCTGGCCTCTTGCGCGAGCTTCGGCTCCGCCGACCTGAGCGGCGTGCGCTGGGCGATCTCCGGCGGGGCGCCCTGCCCCCTGCCGGTGCGCGAGGCCTTCACGCGCCGCGGCGTGCCGATGCGCCAGGGCTACGGGCTGACCGAGGCGGGCGTGAACTGCTTCGCGACGACCCAGGAGGTGGCCGACAGGAAGCCGCGCTCGGTGGGCAAGCCGATGCTCCACGGCGAGGCGGTCGTGAGGCGCCCCGACGGCACGCCCTGCGCGCCGGGCGAGACGGGCGAGCTCACGCTCCGCGGGCCGCACGTCTTCGCGGGCTACTTCGAGCGCGAGGACGCCACGCGCGAGGTCCTCAGGGACGGCTGGCTGTGGACCGGGGACCTCGCCGTCGTCGACGAGGAGGGCGTGTTCAGCATCGTCGGCCGCCGCAAGGAGATGTTCATCTCCGGCGGCGAGAACGTCTACCCGGTCGAGGTCGAGTCGGCGATCTACGACCACGACGCTGTCGCCGAGTGCGCGGTCGTGGGCGTGCCCGACGAGCGCTGGGGCGAGGTGGGCCTCGCCCGGGTCGTCCTCAAGCCCGGCCGCAGCCTCGCGGAGGAGGAGCTGCGGGCGTTCCTGTACGGGAGGCTGGCCCGCTACAAGGTCCCGAAGCACGTCGAGTTCGCGCCCGAGCTGCCCAAGAGCGGCGCGGGCAAGGTCCTGAAGCGCGCCATCGCCGACGAGTTCATCGCCAGGCACCTCGAGGAGGAGGAAGCATGAAGAAGCTCTTCGCAGTTCTGTTCGCGGCCGCGGTGGGGCTGGCCTTCGCGCAGCCCGTCACCATCGGCATCCTGTCGCCGCTCACGGGCGGCGCGGCCGGCACGGGCCAGGCCCAGCGGGCCGGGTTCGAGCTGGCCCTGAAGGAGATCAACGAGGCGGGCGGCGTGCTCGGCCAGCCGCTCCGGATCGTCATCGAGGACGACCGCGCCGACCCCGCCACGGCCGTCGCCGCCTTCGAGAAGCTGATGACCGAGGACGGCGTCGAGTTCATCGCCGGCGGCTTCTCGTCGGGCGCGACGCTGGCCCTCGTCGAGTCGTTCCGCACCTTCCAGCCGATCGTGAGCTGGATCGGCGGGGCGTCGTCCGGCATCGGCAACGACGACTTCGAGGGCATCGAGGAGCTCCTGGGCGAGGAGGAGTGGTTCTTCCACATCCACCCGTGGGACTACCAGAACGTCGAGGCGACCTTCGGGTTCATCCGCGACCTCGGCGTCCAGAGCGTGGCGGTGCTGCACGAGGACGGCGCGTTCGGCACGCCCGGCGCAGCGGGCCTCGAGGCCGGCGTCGAGGCGATGGGCATCGACGTCGCCCTGCGCGAGGCGTTCACCTCCACCCTGACCGGCGGCACGGGCGACTTCCGCGCCACCCTCAGCAAGGTCGGCGCCGCGAACCCCGACATGCTCTACTGGATCGGCTACGACTCCGACGCGCAGCCGCTCTCCAGCCAGCTCAAGGAGCTCGGCGTGGCGCCGAAGTACGTCTTCGGCGCGCCTCCCGGCTGGCCCACCGGCATCGAGCAGGCCCCCGAGATGGAGTGCGTGATGGGCCTCATCGGCTACCTGCCGAACCTGCCCAACCCCGAGGCCGTCGCGTTCGCCGAGGCCTACCGGGCGATGCACGGCACGTACCCCGACAACTACATGGCGGCCCTCGCCTACACGCAGCTCTGGTCCTACGCCGACGCGATCAACGCCGCCGGCACCACCGACCAGGCCGCCGTCATCGAGAAGCTCAAGACGATGACCTTCCGCTCCCCGATGGGCGAGTGGAGCTTCAAGCCGTCGACGATCGCGAAGCATCAGGGCTTCGGCGCCGACATGTGGCTGGTCTTCCAGTTCCAGAACGGCGTGCGCGAGATCGTCTGGCCTGCCGACCGCGCCACGGCCCCGCTGGCGGCGTGCCGCTGAGCCCGGCCTAGGGAGACCCCGTCACGGAGGGGGCGCCGGCCCGCGCGCCCCCTCCACGAGGACGCAGTGGACCTGACACTCCTACCTCAAGCGCTCGTCTCCGGCGTGCTGGCCTCGGGCCTCTACGCCCTCGTGGCCGTGGGCCTGGCGCTGGCGATCGGCGTCATCGGCATCGTCAACTTCGCCCACGGCGAGTTCTTCATGGTCGGCGCGTTCCTCGCCTACCAGCTCTTCGTCAGCTTCGGCTTCGACCCGCTGCTCTCTATCTTGTTCGTGGCGCCGGTCCTGTTCGTCATCGGCGCCGCCATCTACACGTCCACGATCCGCTTTGTCCTCAAGGCGCCCGAGCTGAACCAGATGCTCCTGACGTTCGGCATCGGGATCATCCTGCAGAACCTCGCCCTGATGATCTGGGGCGGCGACCCGCGCTCGATCGGCGGCGTGCCGTACCGGGCGATGGGCGTCCAGGTCGGGGGCGTCAGCGTGGGCCTCGTGCCCCTCGGCAGCTTCGTGATCTCGGTGCTGCTTGTCGGCGGCCTCTACCTCGTGCTCGCCCGCACGCCCCTGGGACGCGCCATGCGCGCCGTGGCCCAGAACCGCGTCGGCGCCGGGCTCGTGGGCCTCGAGGTGAACCGCGTCTACCTCGTCGCCTTCGGGCTCTCCGCCCTGCTGGCCGGCATCGGCGGCGTGATGATCGCGGTGATCCAGTCGCCCACCCCCACGGTCGGCCTCGCCTACACGCTGAAGGCGTTCGCGATCGTCGTGCTGGCGGGCCTGGGCAACGTCAGGGGCATCGTCTCGGCGGCGATCGTGGTGGCGCTGGCCGAGTCGCTCGTCGCGACACTGGTGCCCAACGGCGACGCGCTCCGCAACGCCGTCTTCTTCGCGCTGATCCTCGGTACGCTCGTCTACAGGTCGTGGAGGAAGGCGTGAGGCGCCGCGGCCTCTTCCTCGACCTGTTGGCGGCCGCCGTCTTCGTCGGCCTGCTGGCGGCTCTGCCGGCGGCGCTGCGCTCCGCCTACGGCCAGGCGTCGGTGAGCTACCTCGCGCTCGGCATCAGGGCCGTCGGCCTGGCGGTCCTCGCCCTGAGCTGGGACCTCGTCGCCCGCACCGGCCAGCTCTCGCTGGCGCACGCCGCGTTCTACGGCGCCGGGGCCTACGCCGCCGCGGTGCTGCTGAAGCTCACCGGGGCGCCCCTCTGGCTCGGCGTCCCGCTGGCCGGCGCCGTCGCCGCGGTGATGGCGCTGGGCCTGGGCGCGGCGACGCTGCGCCTCTACGGCATCTACTTCGCGATCGCCACGCTGGCCTTCGCCGAGGTCCTGAAGACCGTGGTGAAGTCGCTGCCCTTCGCGATCACCGGCGGCTCCGTCGGCACGAACCTGCCGCCCCTGTTCCGGCCCGTGTTCGTCGCCGGCGAGATGGAGCGCTGGGAGGTCGCCTTCCTGCGCAACCGCGGCTACTTCCTCGTCTACCTGGGCCTGCTGGCGCTCGCGATCCTCGTCTCGGTGCTGGTGCAGCGCTCGCGCCTGCGCTACGCCTTCACGGCCGTGCGCACGAACGAGGCCGTGGCCGGCGTGATGGGCGTGAACCCGGCGCGCACGAAGCTCGTGGCGTTCGTGATCTCGTCGGTGATCGTCGGGATGCTCGGCGCCATCGAGGCGCACCGCTTCGGCAGCGTGAACCCCGACGCGACGTTCTCCGTCCACACCACCGTCCTCGCTCTGGTGACGCCGATCTTCGGCGGCCTCTACACGACCGTGGGGCCGATCCTCGCCGCGCTGGTCCTCTCCGGCGTCGAGGAGACGCTGAAGCGCACGCTCTCGGACGGCTACCTCGTCGCCTACGGCGTCGTGCTGGTCGTGTCGATCCTGTTCATGCCGCGCGGCCTCATCGGCCTGTTCCGCCGCCTGGCGCGGCGCGAGCGGGCGCGGCGGGCGGAGGAGGGGACGCGCGCGGAGGCGCTGGGAGGGCGCGATGCCTGAGCCCATCCTCAGGGCCGAGCGCCTGGGACGCAGCTTCGGGGGCCTGGCGGCCGTCCAGGACCTGTCGTTCGAGGTCGAGGAGGGCGAGATCTTCGCGATCATCGGGCCGAACGGCGCCGGCAAGACGACGACCCTCGACCTGCTCTCGGGCCTGCTCGAGCCGAGCGCCGGCCGCGTGTTCCTCGCCGGCGTCGACGTCACGCGGCTGCCCACCTACCGCCGCTGCCAGATGGGCCTCGGCCGCGCGTTCCAGGTCGTGCAGCCGTTCCCCGAGATGACGGTCGAGGAGAACCTGATGGTCGGCGCGCTGTTCGGCGAGCCCGGCGTCCCGGCCGCCGAGGCCGAGCGCCGGGTCGAGAGCGCGCTCGAGCGCACTGGCCTGTCGCGCCTGCGCGACACGCCGGCAGAGGACCTGAACCTCCTGCAGGAGAAGAGGCTCGAGATCGCCCGCGCCCTCGCCACGAACCCGAAGGTCCTGCTCCTCGACGAGGTCATGGCCGGCCTGAGGCCCGCAGAGGCGCGGCAGGCCGTCGAGCTCGTGCGCGGCGTGCGCGACTCGGGCGTCACCGTCGTGTTCATCGAGCACGTGATGCCGGTCGTGCGGGACCTCGCCGACCGCGTGCTGGTGATGGACCACGGCCGCGAGCTGGCGCGCGGCACCTACGCCGAGGTCACAGCGGACGAGCGCGTGATCCGCGCCTACCTCGGCGAGCCCGAACCGGAGGAGGCCTGAATGGCGCGGGCGCTCGAGGTGCGCGGCCTGCGGGCCGGCTACGGCAAGATCACGGTCCTCTGGGACGTCGACGTCCACGCCGACGAGGGCGAGCTCGTCACGATCATCGGCGCCAACGGCGCCGGCAAGACCACGCTCCTGCGGGCGGTCACCGGCCTCGTGCCCGTGCGCGCCGGCGAGGTCTCGGCGCTGGGACGCAGCGGCCTGCAGGGGATGTCGGCGGCGCGCATCGTGCGCGCCGGCGTCGGGCACGTGCCCGAGGGCAGGCAGCTCTTCCGGCTGATGACGGTGGCCGAGAACCTCGCCGCCGGAGCCGACTACCTGCCGCACGCCCGCCCCCTCGCCGCCAGGAACCGCGAGCTCGTCTACCGTCTCTTCCCGCGCCTGCAGGAGCGCGAG